>DATKVW010000028.1:0-4128 GCA_035529875.1 Dehalococcoidales bacterium
CTGCTCGTGTAAAGGGGGGTAAATAGAAGAAGGGCTAATGCCTCTCTCTATAATCTTTCTCCCGTCTCCTTTGATGATGGGAGCTTATTTAATCGGAGTGCCGAAGAGAGGCGAAGCCTCTCTTACATAGCTCCCTCCCCCTTCCCCTTGATAAGGGGAAGGGGGATAAAGGGGGATGGGGTTCCAAAGAATTTAGCTATGTCCTTCGGGGCTGGATTAGCCCTAGTCACACAGATTGTTTATTGACCTCGTCCCCTTAATCCCTCTTCCGTGGTAAGGGGGAGGGGTCAAGGGGATAGGGTGCTGAACAATCCCGATAGGTAGCAACGAGGCTTTTGAGACAGCCTGTTGGTTTGCCTTCGTGGAGTCATTGCGGTAACATATGCGGGATAACCCGTGCAAGGTGAGAAATAAGGTGAAGGCACTACTACAGCGGGTAACCGCAGCTTCAGTTAGTGTTGGTGATGAGGTGGTGGGGAGGATAGGTAAGGGGCTGGTGATATTTGTTGGTGTCGCCAGTGGGGATACCGAAGCTGATGCCCGATATTTAGCCCAAAAAACGGTTAATCTGCGCATTTTTGCTGATGAAGCCGGTAAGTTTAACCTTTCTGCCTTAGATGTTAATGGCGAGCTACTGGCGGTAAGCCAGTTTACCCTGCTGGCTGATACTAAAAAAGGTCGTCGTCCCAATTTTATTGAGGCGGCACCACCAGAACAGGCGGAAAAACTGTTTGGGGAATTTGTGGACGAGGCTCGGGCAAGCGGGCTGAAGGTGGAAACGGGGCGCTTCCAGCAGTATATGCAGGTAGAGATTCATAACGATGGTCCGGTAACCATACTGCTGGATAGCAAGGAGAAGAAGCAGAGTTAATTGTAGTTACAAATACTTGCAATTAGACAATGTTTTTTGCTAACATATACCGGCTTAGGTTAGTTTGGAGAGGATAGCGTGGCACAAGAATCAACGGGGGATATGAGGGAAAGGCTGCGCAAACTGGGCTATCGGCTGACACCGCAGCGGGCAGCCGTGCTATCAGTCATTGAGAACAGCCAGGACCATGTTGCTGCTGAGGAAATCTACACCCGGGTGGCGGGTAAGTGTCCCCGCCTCAATATCTCAACCGTCTATCGCACTCTGGAATTGCTTAAGAAAGTTGGTTTGCTCTACGAGATAGACCTCGGGGAAGGATGTGTTGGCTATCACCCGGAAGACAAGGGACACCACCATCACCTCATCTGTCGGAAGTGCGGCGCTATTATTGATGTTGGCGAATCGGTAATGTTTCCCATTGAGGCTATCCTGCAGCAGGCATTTAATTTCAGGCCTGACTTGAAGCATATGGCTATTTTCGGTCTATGCGAGAACTGTCAAAAGTAAAAAAAATTTAAAAACTGTTATTGCAATTAGTTGCAATAACTTAGGACTAGAAGGAGGCTCTTGTTTTTATGAAAAAGTCGGGCGTTCTCGTTACCGTTTTTCTTGTCCTGAGTCTGATGACTATTCTGCTTTTCGGTGGTTGTTCCCCGGCAAACCCGGCAAAACTCAAGGTGGTTACCAGTACCTCCCTGATAGCTCAAATAGTGGAGCGGGTGGGGGGTGATAGAGTTGATGTGATTAACATTATTCCCCCGACCCAGTGCCCCGGGCACTTTGATGTTAAGCCCGGTGATATCCAGAAGCTGGCTGACGCCGACCTTTTCCTCCTCCATGGCTGGCAGGGTGAAAAGTTTTCTGAGAAGTTAATCGCCTCAGCCAATAACCCTGACCTTACTGTAGTCAGTCTTGATGTCAAGGCGCCCTTGACACCACCAAACTGGGCACCACCACCGCCACCAGCCAACTATATGATACCAGCGGTACAAAGAGAGGCAACCGATAAGGTCGCCACTGCGCTGTCCCAAGTAGATACTGAAAACAGTGCCGTTTACCAGGAGTCAGCGAAAGAATATAAGAATGAAATTTCGGCTAAGGAGGCGGAGATAAAAGCCAAGCTTAATCAGATGAACCCCTCTGAGGTAAGTGTTATCTGTGGCGGAATGCAGGCTAGGTTTGTCCAGTGGGCTGGTTTTAATGTTATTGCTACCTATGGTCGTTCCGATTCCCTTACTCCCCAGGTGGTAAAAGAGCTGGTGGATAAGGGTAAGGAAGAGAAGGTGACCCTGATTATTGATAACATGCAGAGTGGTAAGGATGCCGGCAAGGGAATTGCCGAGGAGCTTGGCTGTAACCGAATAATACTTTCCAATTTTCCCGGCGGCTTTGATGACACCGAGACCTGGGAAAAAGCCATAGCCCAAAACATTGAGTTGATACTGGAGGCGATATCTCAGTAGCTATATTCCAAGGGATGAAGATGAGTAATACCGTAATAAGTATCAAAAATGCTGTGGTCTCCTATCGGGAGGATGTTGCCCTGAGAGGCGTCTCACTCAAAGTAAAGTCGGGAGAGTTTGTCGGCATCGTTGGTCCCAACGGGGCGGGAAAGACGACACTGCTTACTATAGTCAACGGCTTGGGTCACCTTCTCCACGGGCAGGTAACAGTATTAGGGCATCGACTTACTCGAGGTAACGGGCATTTCTTACGGAAGCGGGTGGGCTATGTGGCTCAGGTGCAGAACATAGACCCGAGGATGCCGCTGAGTGTTCGTGAGGTGGTGATGATAGGGCGCTACGGACTTTTGGGTTTACTGCGGAGACCGGGCAAGCGCGACTGGAAGGTTGTAGACGAGGTGCTGGAGTTGGTAGGTATGAACCATCTTGCCCGACGTCCTATTGGGCACCTCTCCGGGGGTGAGCAGCAGCGGGTCGCCCTCGCTCGCTGTCTGGCTCAGGAGCCGGAGTTATTCCTGCTTGATGAGCCTACTGCTTCGCTGGACTGGCGGGCAAGAATCGATATTCTGGAGCTGGTAAAGCTGGTTCACGATTCCCGGCACCTGACCACCATGTTTGTCACCCACGACCTTGGCTCTCTACCTCTTGCCTGTGACCGGGTGGTGCTGATGAAGGAGGGGCTTATCTGGGGCGAGGGTTCGCCTAGTGAAGTGCTTACTGATGAGAAGCTCAGCCAGTTATACGATATACCCATCTCAACAGTGGAGGAGAGGCGGAGGGGGACCATTTTAGTTTAAGACTGAGGTGTATTGGGCTTGGATTTATCTATCTTTGGTTATCAGTTCATGCAGAATGCTATCCTGGTTGCCTTTCTGGGTGGCATTGCCTGTGCCACTATTGGTGTTTTTGTGGTGCTGATGCATATGCCCTTTATTGGTGTGTGTATGGCACATGCTGCCTTTGCCGGAGCCCTGCTCGGACTGTGGCTGGACTTTAACCCGCTGATTGGTGCCTTTGTCCTCAGTCTGCTCTCGGCAGCTATTGTTGGTCCCCTTGCCGACCGTGGCGAGCTCAGCCCTGAGACCTCGGTGGGTGTTATCTTTTCCCTTATGCTGGGGCTGGCTTTTCTCTTTATGGGGCTGATGCCCGGCACCAAGTCGGGAGCTCTGGAGCTGTTGTGGGGTAGCATCCTCACCAATACCAGAAGCGACATCATCTTTCTGGGAATAGTAACTATAGTGGTGGTGGGAGTGGTTTTTATCTTCTACAAAGAAATTCAAGCCACTATTTTTCATCGTGACATGGCGCTTGCCGTTGGTATTCCGGCAACAATTATTTTATACGGTATCCTGTTCTTGACTGGTGCCACCATAACGGTAACTCTCCGCTCTATCGGTGGACTGCTTATCTTCAGCCTCATCTTGAATCCGGCGGCGGCTGCCTACCAGCTTACTTACAGCCTGAAGCGGATGTTTCTACTCGCTGCCGGTTTTGGGGTCCTTTCCGGCTGGATGGGTCTTCTTTTCTCCTACCTTTTCAATATTCCCAGCGGGGCGACTATAGTGGTTACCTCTTCGGTAATCTTTATGATAGCAGCTGTTTTCTCGCCCAAGAGGAAGGTAAAAGGCTGGCAGCAAAAATTACTGGTGGGGGAGGGGCAGTGATTCGGACGTATTTTAACCAGAGGGCGACTGTCTGGGATGAGGCCTGTTCGGAAAAGGACGTGACCAAGCTGGAGCACATGGACCAACGCCTGAATATTGCCCCCGGTTCTACCGTTCTTGATGTGGGGAG
>DATKVW010000029.1:0-5234 GCA_035529875.1 Dehalococcoidales bacterium
CACACAACTGTGGACTGGCATCAACACCTCACGATTACACACACCATCAGGATGTTGCTCCGGTAAAAGAAACAGGAACACTGATTGGGAAAAGGGCATTGGAAGTAGCCAAAATGGCTTATTCCTCAAGTCTGCTGGAAGCAGCTATCGGTATGGCAACCATTAACTCGCTTCTTGAGATTGATGAAGGGAACTGTGTTGAGGTTAACGCCGAAGACCTTCTTGTCGAGAGGGGGGCAGACAAGAAAGTAGCCCTCATCGGGCACTTCCCATTTGTTCCCGAGCTACGCCGGGTGGCACAGAAACTATGGGTGATCGAGCAACATCCACAGGCAGGAGACTTTGCCCAAAGCGAGGCGGAAAACCTTGTCCCTCAGGCTGATATCGTTGGTATTACCGGTACCGCCTTCACCAATCACACCATAGAGCACCTGCTCAAACTCTGTCGCCCCGAAGCCTATGTCATTGTTCTGGGCGGTACCACCCCACTATCCCCCGTCCTCTTTGACTACGGGGTTGATGCCATCTCCGGGACAAGGGTAGTTAATCCAGAAGCGGTGCTTAACTGTGTCAGCCAAGGAGCAACCTTCCGCCAGATTAAAGGCATTCAGTTATTGACTATGAAAAGACAAAAATAACAAAGGGGAGGTGAGCAGAATGCCATTTGGAGATGGAACCGGACCCAGAGGAATGGGACCGATGACAGGGAGAGGAGTTGGTTATTGTGCCGGTTTTGGCAGACCAGGCTTCGCTAATCCCATCCCCGGCAGAGGATGGTTTGGCTTTGGTCTCGGTCGGAGGAGGCTATACAGGTACCCTTATGCTGGTGGATATGGGATTAGTGCCCCTTATATGGGATATGGTTACCCATATTATGGCACCCCCTATCCCACCTATAGACCTTACTAGACTAGTATTTATAAAAATGCAACAATAGGAGGTGACAATATGCCTAACGGATTTGGTAGAGGATTCGGTAGAGGATTTGGTCTTAGAGGAGGGATGGGGTTTGGCTTTCGTGGAAGCTCTCCCCCCTGGCCCTATGTTGGCATAGGCAGAGGCGGACTGCCCCGATGCGCCTATTTCCTCAGCGGAGCTGCCGGGGCACCGGTAGCCTGGCCATATCAACCAGCTGCTTACCCGGAATATGGAGCTACGCCGACCGCATATTCGCCCTATGCAGCACCACCCGCTCCCGGAAGCATGCCCTTTGCCCCAGAAATGACCAAGGAGCAGGAGCTTGACTTCTTGCAGGAGCAAGCTAACGCCATAAAGAGCCAGCTCGAGCAGATTGAGGCGAGAATGCGAGAGCTAGGAACAAAGGAGAGTTAAGTATGAAAATTGCTATTTCAGCCACCGGTCCCAGCCTCGACGCCGAGGTAGACCCACGCTTTGGTCGGTGCCCCTACTTTATCATCATTGACCCGGATACCATGCAGTTTGAAGCTATGGATAATTCCAGTGCCATGGCAGCCGGTGGCGCCGGAATCTCTACCGCCCAGATGATTGCCAGTAAAGGAGTGGAGGTGGTACTTACCGGTAACTGCGGACCCAATGCCTATCAGGTACTAGCAGCCAGCGGGCTTCAGGTAATCACCGGGGCTAGCGGCAAAATCAGTGATGCCATCCAGGCCTACAAATCAGGCCAGCTTCAAGCCACCGCTCAAGCTAATGTCGCCAGCCACTTCGGTATGGGAGCCGGCACCGGCTTTGGTACAGGTATGGGCGGAGGCATGGGTATGGGTCGTGGTATGGGTAGGGGCAGAGGTATAGGCGGAGGTATGGGCGGAGGTATGGGGATGATGCCCCCGGTTTCCCCACCACCCCAACCAGCCAACCCAGAGCAAGAAGTGGAGATGCTTAAAGCTCAATCACAGATGTTGGCCGAGCAGCTATCCGATATCCAGCGCCGAATCAAAGAACTGGAAAAGAAAGAGAAGTAAAAGTCGCTCAATTTGATTTGTTGACGGAGGTATAATTATGCCTAGAGGAGATGGCACCGGACCACCTGGGGGAGGTGGCCCAGGAACAGGTAGAGGTGTTGGTCGAGGGGGAAGCGGCGGTAGCGGTAGGATGGGAGGAACACGCCCCGGGGCTGGACCCAGCGGGAATTGCGTATGTCCCAAGTGCAGAGCAACGATTCCTCACCAAGTAGGAACTCCCTGCTATAATATGAGCTGTCCTAAATGTGGGGCAAAGATGGTGAGAGAATAAATGATAATTTCTATCGCCAGCGGCAAGGGTGGCACTGGTAAGACCCTGGTAGCCACCAGCCTGGCTTTGTCATTACCAGATGGAAAACCAGTCCAGCTCCTTGATTGCGATGTGGAGGAACCCAATGCTCATATTCTCCTGAAACTACCATTGAGCTACAAGCAAACGGTATTTATCCCTATCCCCCAGATAGATGAGGCAAAGTGCACCTACTGTGGCAAATGCGCCGAGGTCTGCGCCTATAATGCCATTGCCGTAACCAAGAAAAAGGTGCTTATCTTCCCCGAGCTTTGTCACGGCTGTGGGGCGTGCAGTTACCTCTGCCCTGAGAATGCCATCTCCGAGATAAACAAGGAAATAGGCGTTCTGGAATCGGGGCAACTAAAAGGTATTGAGTTTATCCACGGTAAACTTAATATCGGCGAGCTTGCTGCCCCTCGGGTAATCAGAGAGGTGAAAAGGCATATCAATCAGGAAAAACTGGTTATTATTGATTCCTCCCCCGGAACTTCCTGCCCCGTCGTTGAGGCGGTAAAGAATAGCGATTTCTGCCTGCTGGTGACCGAACCCACCCCCTTTGGTCTCAACGACCTGGCTCTGGCAGTAGATATGGTGGCAAAGCTGGGTATCCCCTGCGGCGTAATCATCAACCGTGACGGTGCCGGTTACAGCAAGGTTGAGGAATACTGCCACAAGCAGGGTATTCCCATCCTGCTGCGGATTCCGCTGGATATTAAGATTGCCCAGCTATACTCCAGAGGGGTCACCTTAGTGGAAGGAATGCCACAGTGGCGGGAAGCCTTCCACAATCTTTTTGATAAAGTTGAACAGGCAGTAAACGGGAAATTCCAATGAAAGAAGTAGTAGTTCTAAGCGGTAAAGGCGGAACAGGGAAGACAAGCGTAGTCGCTTCTCTGGCTGCCCTGGCTGACAGCAAGGTTATGGTGGACTGCGATGTAGATGCTGCCGACCTCAATCTGCTCCTTCAGCCGGTTAACCAGAAGGAGCACGAGTTCTGGAGCGGGCAGGTTGCCTTTATTGACGAGGAAAAGTGCACTCAGTGTGGTCTCTGCCAGGAAGTGTGCCACTTTGATGCCATAAACAACTTCAGGGTTGACCCTATTCCGTGTGAAGGATGTGGTTTTTGCTACCAGGTATGCCCTGCCGAGGCTATTACCATGAAGGAGTGTCTCTCCGGGCACTGGTTTATCTCAGAAACAGGCTATGGACCGCTGGTTCATGCCAGATTAGGGACTGCCGAGGAGAATTCGGGGAAACTGGTGGCACTGGTCAGGCAAGAGGCTAAGCGAATTGCCAACGAGCAAGAACTGAGCTATATTATAAGTGACGGACCACCTGGCATTGGTTGCCCGGTTATCTCTTCCCTGTCTGGAGTGAACCTGGCGGTTATTGTTACCGAGCCAACCCTATCCGGAATGCATGACCTGGACAGGGTTATTGGTGTTTGTCACCACTTTAAGATTCCAATTATGGTCGGCATCAACAAGTATGACCTGAATGAAGATAACAGCCGCCAGATTGAAAGTTACTGCCACAGCCAGGGAATAAAGGTAGCTGCCAAAATCCCCTTTGATAACATAGTAACCGAAGCACTGGTTCAAGGATTGCCTGTGGTAGAATACTCCGATAATAAGGTCTCGCAACAAATAAAGGTGTTGTGGCAGAATATTGCCGAAGCAATAGGCACATGAAAGGAGAGTGTGATAAATGAGGTATGCAATACCGGTGAGTGGTGGCGTAGTAGCCACACACTTCGGTCACTGTGAGCAGTTTGCCCTGATTGATGTTGATGAGGCAACAAAAGAGATTACCGGCAAGGAGATTGTCCCCTCCCCAGGGCATCAACCAGGTTTGCTACCAGTATGGCTGGCAGAACAAGGGACATCTGTTATCATCGCCAGTGGCATGGGCTCACGGGCTCAGAGTCTTTTTCAACAGAATCATATCAAGGTTATCATTAACGCACTGGAAAGCGACCCGGAAAAGGCAGTCCTGAGCCACTTGAGCGGCACGTTAACTACCGGTGATGATATATGTGACCATTAGCCGAAAGGCAGTATAATAATGATAACGGAGAGAAAAACCTATGCTAACTGAAGAGCAGGTAAGAGAGAGCCTGGAAGAGGTGCTGGTTCCCGGGATTAATCGCAGCCTGGTAGGACTAAATATGGTTCGCCATGTTATTATCTCCAACCAAAAAGTTAATATTACTCTGGCGTCAACAGCGTTAAGTACAGAGGCTCAGGACTGGGTTAGAACCAAGACAGAAGCGGTTGTGGAGAAGCTACCTGAAGTAAACAAGGTAGAGTTAGAATTCGTTGAGATTAAGCCTGTAGAGCTGAATCAGATCAAGCATAGCATTGCCATAATGAGTGGCAAGGGAGGAGTCGGCAAGTCTCTGGTTGCCGGCCTTATGGCTGTCGGTCTTAAGCGCCAGGGTTACGAAGTGGGGATTCTGGATGCCGATATTACCGGCCCCAGCATTCCCAAAATGTTTGGCATCACCTCCCGACCCAGCGGCAGTGATACCGGGATTCTACCGGTGATATCAAGGTCGGGTATGGAAATAATGTCCATGAACCTCCTTTTGCCCCACGAGGATGACGCTGTTATCTGGCGCGGTCCGCTTATGTCCAAGGCTATTACTCAATTCTGGGAGGACGTAGTCTGGGGCAAGCTTGATTACCTCATAGTGGACCTACCCCCGGGCACCGCCGATGCTTCCCTCACCGTGATGCAGACCATTCCTTTAACCGGGGTTATCATCGTTTTTACCCCGCAGGACTTAACCACGATGATAGTTAAGAAGGCAGTAAACATGGCACAGAAGATGGAAAAGCCTGTCCTCGGTGTTGTGGAGAATATGAGCTATTTATATGTACCCCAGATAGACAAGCGAATTGAGCTCTTCGGTAAGAGTAGAGGAGAGGAGATGGCACAAGCTTCCAGCGCCCCTCTTCTGGGCCGGTTACCCATAGACCCCGAGCTTGCCCGGTTAT
>DATKVW010000030.1:0-7736 GCA_035529875.1 Dehalococcoidales bacterium
GAAGGTAAATCTGAAGGTCATGAGGTAGACTATCAAAAAACTTTTTGCTGATAAAATGTCCGGAGGCAGTACCGGTAAGAGCTGGAGGCATGGTATAGTACTTTGCTACCTCGTACAGCTTCAGGTCTTTATTAGGAGAAAATGACCCGTAGAAAGCTACATCAACAAGGCCAGTGCTAAGTGCTGTATATATCTCTGACCCAGGCACGAATGTGGCAGCCGCCCCCATCTTCGTAAACCATTCGGCAGCCTTGCCCAGGGTCCTTACCTTTAAGCCTTTGAAGTCAGCCATACTCCTGATGGGCTCGTTGCTCATCATTACAGCCTCGTCACAGCTGGAAGCCCAGTTAAGAAGCTCACCATTAGTTTTATCTAACAGGTCTTCCTGCCACAGGTCTGCCAGTCCATAGACATAGAGGATGTTGTAGTTGTCGTAGTAATCTGTTAAAAAGCCGGGCATGCCATACGAAAAACCAAATGACGGGGCAAAATCTTGGTGGTAAGAATATGTGGTATAGCCCATTTCAATTACCCCCGCCCTGATGGAGTCTAGAATATCCTCAAAAGGAACTAAAGCACCATCAGGGTAGACGGTAACATCAATCCGCCCGCCAGTTTCCTCTCTTATTTCGTCCCACCTTTGCTCTTCCAGCCCAAACCATAGCTCTTGGGGTAAGAGCATTGTTTGCATACGCCATTTGAACACCTCAGCCGCGGGAGGCGGTGCTGGTGTCGGTGCTGGCGCTGGCGCCGGTGCTGGCGCTGGCGCTGGTGCTGGCGCTGGCGCTGGTGCCGGTGCTGGAGCAGGTTTAGCACAGCCAGCAACAAGTAGCGAGAGCACCACCAAACCCATCACAATTAATACCATTGTTTTTTTAAGTTTAGACATTAATTTTTTCTCCTAATCTTAGATTTTGAGGCTGCTGCTTTAGTACAACACCGCTTCACATATCTTACCTCCTTCCAAGCACTTACATGTTCCTCTTATTCTATTTTTATTATAACACTCGGAATCATCCATTCCAATAAGTCTTATCCATAATCCTTTTGGCTTGGTCTCCCTTAACCCCTTCACGGTTAAGGGCTTGGAGCAGATACCCTCGAATTTCCTCCTGAAGCCCTTCGGGAATATCTGGTTTATGTTTCTTCAAAAGTTCTCTCGCCCTTTCACCGGCTCTGTCCCATAAGGTCTTTTTTCCTTGTGCTTTCCATGCATCCCACGTTAAAGTATTGGTCAGGGAAGACCTTCGCCACATCTCAGTCTTGTATAATCTCCTAGTATGCTCACTACCCAGAAAATTAGCCCCTGATGCACCGAAGCCCGTGTCTATCATTAAGTCCAAGGGAATGGCTTCCTCATTCATATTGATACCCTTTACTATGTGCTTTACCGTGCCGATAATCTCATTATCTACTAAATATTGTCGATAGTCGCCTGCCATACCTTGACCAAGACCACCACTTGACATGGTCATATTTACACCAGCCAGAGACGCCAAAAGATAGGTTTCTGCATGTTCCCAGGCAGCCTGAGAGTCCACGCCGACGGCATTTATTGACCCGGGAAACCACAATGAAGGTTTGTTGTAATAGTGTGCCATTGAATCTAGCCCTAGATGTAATAGGAGCGCTTCTGGATTGCAGTTTCCTTTCCCTCCGGTTATCATATCCAGACTCCCCGTAAAGTCCCCAAATACTATAGGATGTCCCGGAATAATCGCTTGAATTGCCACAAGTGTTGCCAGAATTTCGGCTACGCCCTGGACAATACTGCCCGCAACTGTTACCGGCGAACTGGCGCCTATGATTCCGGAAGGCTTGATGACAAAAGGAACTCCTGCATTTAATCCACCCCATAACCAATCAGCCCAACCCAGAGGCTCACCCGGTTCAGTACGACCTATAAGACTGAGTGGAGACGTGAAGCACACCATAATAGCACCGGTAGGCTTTCTTCGGAAAGCCTCTTTACCCCCGGCAGTAATTGCCCACAGGTTTAAATTATCCGTAAGCTCTTGTTCAGTGGAACATTCAAAAACGCGAATTTGGGCTTTTCCACAATGTAGCATTGGCACCGCATTCATTAAAGCGCCAACAAGTCCATACTTCTCATACTCATCCATCCTGGCCACGTCATACATCCAATAATGTGGATATCCCATATTGGCATCGAAATTCTCAAGGGCATCGATTAATCGACTTCCGGTGACAAAATCTGAAAGCACAGCATCCCTCAGTTCACCGGTCTCAATATCCCACAGGCTGTTACTGCCGGTTGTGGCAAAATATACTTCCCCACTCCCAAATTTTATTTCCCTGTATCCTGGAGCAATGGGATATAAGGTAAACTGAGAAGGAGCCTTATTTAGGGCATCACTGATTATCTCCTCAGTAAAAGTTACCACTCTGGCGCCTTTTGGTTTTGCTATTTCATCCCCAACTTCACAGCCAGCCTGCCGGAAAGCCTCAAGGATCCCTGGGTGGTTGCACATAAAGCCCAGCTTTTCCAAGAGAGTAACCGCTGACCGATGAATTCTCTCCCTCTCTGACTCAGTGAGTACTCCTTCAATTCTTAGTTTTGTCATTGTCTCCTCTGCTTAATGTTTTCCTCAACTATTCTAGGAGCGCTGGCAGCATCAGCTCCGTATAGAACACCAAATGCTTTCGCGAGTGCCGGGTCTACCGCTGCTCCACCAATAATTATTAATACATCGGGGTATTTAGGTGATACTTTCTTAATCGTTTCTTCCATACTCTTGGTTGACAGTGATAGTAAGCCGGAAAGACCTATAGCTTCCACTTTGTCAGCAACTTCTAAAAATTCCTCAGGGCTTACATCCACACCCAGGTCTATAACTTTGAATCCATTTACCCTCATCATTGTAGCTACAATACCCTTCCCAATTGTGTGGATATCACCTTTAACTGAACCAATAGCAAAAGTCCCTTTATATGGAATAGTCTCTTTCCTCTCGCCAAGTGCCTCGTCAATAATATTACCAACCGCTAGAGCTGCGTCTCCGGCACCAACTAATTCTGGAAGGAAAAGGGCACCAGTCTCAAATGCATCCCCTACACGGGTTAGACCAGGTTTCATCCCTTTCTCAATAACCTTCAGAGGCTCTATACCACTTGATAGTGCTTCCCGAGCCAGCCTTTCAGATTCAACTCTATTGCCTTCATACATTGAATCCTGTAACTGTTTTAGGATTTCTTCCACAAAATACCTCCTTCTTTTAGCCAACACACTTTAAAGGTTAGCATGGGAGTGAACCCTTGTCAATTCTCCGAATTGCCTGTGTGTTGATGCTCTATGATTTTGTCACCATGTAACTGTTCTGAGAAAATGTCACCCATTAAGGAGATGGTGACATTGAACAGGAAAGAGCAGATGCAGATAATGTGAGTGTTTTAGCTCGGTTGAGAAAAAGCTCAGTGTTTAATTCAATTTGACAATCCAGTGGAGTGAACCTATCATCAAAATAAGAAGTGAACCGAGGCTTTAGTATGTCTTCTCAAAAAGGAAAAAATAAAACCCGTAGCTTGCGTCAGTTGCCCGCTGCAGTGGTGATACTGCGAGATGGTCGGAGCCTGCGTCTCCGACCCATCCGACCTGACGATAAACAGCGGTGGTTTGATTTTTTCTACCGACTCAGCCCGCGAACCCGCTACCTTCGCTTTCAATACGCCAAGGCTTACGCCTCCGATGAAGAGGCAGCCTACTATACTGAGGTGGAGCTTCCTCAGCGGTGTGCTTATGTGGCGACCACTGGTGAGGGAGAACAGGAGAGGATAATCGCTATCGGGCGCTGGGATGCTTTACCTGACGGCAAGAGTGCCGAGGTAGCTTTTGCCGTCGAGGACAATATTCAGTTGCGTGGCATCGGCACTGCTCTTCTGGAGCAACTAGCTGCCGCCGCCATTCGCTTTGCCTACCAGAAGTTTAT
The DNA here is from genome assembly GCA_035529875.1 of Dehalococcoidales bacterium. Lineage (GTDB taxonomy): Bacteria > Chloroflexota > Dehalococcoidia > Dehalococcoidales > DATKVW01 > DATKVW01. The sequence continues at coordinate 3,948 of DATKVW010000030.1, forward strand.
TGCCCGGGTGCTGGCGGAAAACACCATGATGCTTGAGGTTTTTGACGAAAGTGGCTTTCAAAGCACCAAACACTACGAAGATGGCATTTACAACTACTTAATTGACCTGACCCGGCAGGAGGAGTTTGTCCAGCGCCAGGCTTATCGGGAACATGTAGCCCGATTGACAGGAGTGCACCGTCTTTTCTACCCGCAAAGTGTGGCTGTTATCGGTGCTTCCCGAGACCCGGAAACAGTGGGTGGGGCTATCTTTCGCAACATCCTTGAGTTTGGATTTACCGGCACCGTCTTTCCGGTTAACCGTAGTGCCCCGGCGGTGGGTGGTGTCAAAGCCTATCCCTCGATTCTGGATGTCCCTGGAGATGTAGACCTGGCGGTGATTGTAGTCCCTTCAGCCGCTGTTTTAGAAGTGGTGGATGAGTGTGCTCAGAAGGGTGTGGGGAGCCTCATCGTTATATCAGCCGGATTTGGTGAGACCGGAGAGGAGGGTAGAGAACGGGAGCATTCCTTGCGGGAAAAGATACACTCTTACGGGCTTCGTCTTCTCGGTCCCAACTGCCTGGGTATGCTCAATACTGATAAAGACGTGTCCATTAATGCGACCTTTGCCCCGGTGATACCTCCGTCGGGACGGATAAGCATGGGCTCCCAGAGTGGTGCTTTGGGAATAGCCCTGCTTGACTACGCCAGGAGTATCAACCTGGGGATGGCTCAGTTCGTCAGTATCGGTAACAGAGTCGACATTTCCTCTAACGACCTTTTGGAGTTCTGGGAAGATGACGAGGATACTGATATTGTGCTGTTGTATCTGGAGTCTTTCGGCAACCCCCGCAAATTCAGCCGTATTGCCCGGCGGGTTTCACGGAAAAAGCCTATCATTGTGATGAAGAGTGGTCGCTCTGCAGCTGGTGCCAGGGCTGCTTCATCCCATACCGGAGCTCTGGCAGCTACTGATGTGGCGGTGGATGCTCTTTTTCATCAGGCTGGGGTGATACGAGTTGATACCATTGAGGAGATGTTTGGTGTTGCCCAGATACTGGCTTACCAGCCACTACCCCGAGGTAACCGGGTAGCCATTATCACCAATGCCGGTGGTCCGGGTATCCTGGCGGTTGATGCCTGTGAAAGCTATGGGCTTAGTGTACCACCTTTGTCCGAGGCGACGCAAAAGAAGCTAAGTCAGTTCTTACCTCAGGAAGCCAGTGTGGCTAACCCGGTCGATATTATTGCTTCAGCCACGGCGGAGCAATATCGGCAAGCCCTTGCCACTGTTCTGGATGCCCCTGAGGTGGATGCTGTCATTCTTATCTATATTCCGCCTTTGGTAACTCGTCCTGAGGAGGTAGCCTCTGCCGTTCGGGAAGTGGTGGCAAGTCATCAGGGAGAAAAGCCGTTGGTGGCTTGCTTTATGATGTCTCGGGGTTCACCGGTAAATCTGCAACTGGATAACAACCGCTACATACCCTCTTTCGTTTTCCCCGAGTATGCAGTGCAAGCGCTAGCCCAGGCTTATAGCTATACCCGGTATCGGGAGATGCCCGAAGGTAAAGTGCCCAGCTTTCCTGATATTGATTCAGAGAGAGCCAGCACCTTCCTTCATGCCTCAGTAAAGGTTACCGAAGAAAGCACCTGGCTGCCACCGGAAGTGGCTATTAATCTTATCCAGATGTATGGCATCCCCGTAGTACCTACCGTTTCTGCTGCTTCAGCTACAGAAGCAGCTAAAAAAGCCAAAGAACTGGGTTTCCCAGTGGTAATGAAATTACGCTCGTCAACAATAATTCACAAGACTGACGTAGGTGGTGTAATTTTGGGGCTGAAATCTGCGGAGAAGGTGAGGCAGGCGTTTAATGATATAACCCGTCGGCTTAAAGAACTGGGGCGTGAGGATGAGATGGAGGGTGTGATGCTCCAACCTATGGTCTCTGGAGGTCAGGAGGTAATTGTGGGGGTGTCGCAGGACCCGGTATTCGGACCTCTGGTGATGGTGGGTTTGGGAGGCGTTCAGGTGGAGATGATAAAGGATGTAGCCTTTTCTCTGCATCCCCTCATCGACCTTGACCCGGAGCGGATGTTGCGTCAGCTCAAGAGCCTGCCCATGCTGACGGGGTGGCGCGGCAGCCATCCCCGCGATGTAAATGCATTGAAAGAGGTGCTGCTTCGCTTCTCTGCTCTAATTGAGGACTTCCCCGAGATAGACCAGATGGAAATAAACCCGCTGATAGTCTTTGATGAAGGGAAAGGGTGTGCTGCCGTAGATGCCCGTGTGCTGGTTAGGAAGCAATTATCAAAGCCCTGTCAAGTTTAAACAGGGTAAGCCCGAGCTATGGTGCTATTGAAATAACCAATGACAAAAATGGTGTCCCCAGAGCTAGCATTAACAAAGCAGGCTTTGATGGTTTACGTATAAGCCTTAGCCTGTCACACTGTAGAAGCGAAGCCGTAGCCTTTGCTATTGTGGTTGAGACCAAGTGATGCGTAGGGGTTAACCTTATTTGACAAAATCTCCCACAGTGGCAAGATTTTTCATTCGCTCTTGGTTAACATTAGGACGCCACCCTTGGATGCATCATAAAGCAGACATTCCTGTGGACGACGGGTGGACAGCTTCAATAGAAGCAATGTTTATGATACAACCGCCTCGTCCTTGCGCTATCATTTTCTCGCTTGCGTACCGGCTGCAGAGAAAAGTTCCTGTTAGGTTTACTGATATCACCCGTTCAAAATCCTCACCGGTCATTTGGTCAAGAGGTTTTCGGGGATATATACCAGCATTGTTCACAAGTATATCAATGCCGCCCATTTGCTCTGTTGCGAGGCTGACCATATCTCATACCTCAGCCTCTTTACTCACGTCGCATTTAGTATAATGGGCTTTGTATCCATAACCCTTAAGATTCTCGGAAGCTTTTTGGGCTTCTTCAAAATTTGCGTCGGCGATAAGCACAGTAGCTTCTGCTTCAGCAAGTCGGTAGGAGATAGCAAATCCAATACCCATTGCCCCGCCAGTGACAATAGCGCACTTACCACTAAGGTTAACGAGATCTTTTAATGGTACATTCTGTTGCAGCGAGTTCACATCAAATCTTATGAAACCCCACGTCCCAAATTGGTATGTTGCTTAGAACTTCAATATACTTAGAATGTCTAGGTATTATATGTTGGAGTTTAGCAGATGTCAAGAGGGTGCTCAAAGCGGTGAGCGGTCTCATACCACTGACGCCACTCACCGTCAAGCCTGTCATAGGATAGGGGGTCATTATCTTCTGGAAAGGCTAAACTTACCGTCATCACTTCCCCCTTTCATTGGGCAAACGTTCAGGTCAGGGCTTTGCCATATTCAATTGTTAAGGTGCTTTTTGTTTTTCTAGCTTCAGTATGAAACAAAAGGGGCTTTTGTTATATTTGAAAACCCAGCTAGATTTTCCTCCCCGTCTAAGCGATGATGAATAGTTGGAATTGCGAAAAGATACCAGTCAAGCATCCTGTTTGAGAAGGCGTTCCTTTGTCTTTTCCACCTCGCCTAACCAGGTTTTTTATAAAAATTATCACCATTCCACTCGCACCGAGACTTTATGGGGACATATCTTCCCATTTCCCTTATGGTAAAACCTCTCATTTTGTGGTATTATGCAGCCATAGACCTGTGCAATAGCGAAAGGGAGTAGGCTTATGATGAGCAGACGAAGATGGCAAAAAGCGATACACATAGCGGTGGCTCTGGCTCTGATTGTCATGCTGGCGGTTGCCTTTCTACCTGCTCAGCAAGTCTATGCTAGTGAGCTTACA
>DATKVW010000031.1:0-5627 GCA_035529875.1 Dehalococcoidales bacterium
AAAGCACTAATTACCAATTCCCAAACCATCAGGTTCTGAATTCAGGGCTTAGAAGTTAATACCTAGTTTTGAGAAAGTGGGGTGTTTAAGAGGGGCGTTAGCCCCTCTTTTCTTTTTCTTCCCCCTCTCATTTAAAGGAGAGGGGGATTAAGGGGGTGAGGTTAACAAAAACTTCATTATTATATAAGCCCTTTTGCAAATTCGTTTGTTATGTTAAAATATGGTAAATCTTTAGGTAGCGAGGTGACGGGGTGAGAGAGGATATTGAGCGTTTTCTGACTTACCTGGTTGTGGAGAAGGGCTTTTCGGGAAATACAAAAGATGCTTATTGTAATGACTTAAATCAGTTAGCTGACTTTGTTGAGAAAGAGGCGGCTAAGCGTGGCATGGTTCCATCGTGGGCTAATTTTGGTCGGCAGGGAATGCTAAGCTATCTACTTAATCTTAAGGAGAGGAATTATGCCAACACCACTACCGCCCGCAAAGTAGCTGCTGCCAAGTCCTTTTTTAATTTTATGGTGGCTGAAGGCGGTCTAAAGGATAGCCCAACGCAGGATTTGCGTTCGCCGCGGCTGGGGAAGTCATTACCTAAGCCCATTTCCATTAGCCAGGTTCATCGCTTACTGGAGGAGCCAGCCAAGCTGTCAACGCCAGAGGCAAAAAGGGATAGAGCCATGCTGGAATTATTATATGCTACCGGTATGAGAGTGAGTGAGTTGATGTCGTTAAACCTGGGTGATGTGGATACTGTCGGTGGCTATGTGCGCTGCTTTGGTAAGGGACATAAAGAGAGGCTTATCCCTATTTATGAACAGGCTGCTTCGATGGTGGGGGAATATATAAAGGCAGTTCGTCCTAAGCTAGCCCGCAGTGATGCCGAGAAGGCGTTATTTCTTAACCGCCGTGGTGGTAGATTGACCAGGCAGGGTTTTTGGCAAATATTGAAGGGCTATGCTAAGTCAGCTGATATGGATAAGGAGGTTACCCCTCATACCTTGAGGCATAGCTTCGCTACTCATATGCTGAGTGGTGGAGCTGATTTGAGGTCGGTTCAGGAGCTACTGGGCCATGCTAACATATCCACCACGCAGGTTTACACTCATCTGACTACAGAACATATTCGGAACACTTATGATAAATCCCATCCCAGAGCTAAATAGAGGAGAGAGGAGAATATGCCCGGTAAATCACGACACGCTCGGCAAAAACTGTCGAGAAAAGAAAAACAGAGGAAAAAACTGGCGTCTCTGGCTCAAGCTAGCCAGCAGCCAGCAGTAGCTCAACCCTATGAGCCGGTTGCTCCGGCTAAAGAAGTATCTACCCCTTCGGTAAGTATGCCAGCTTCCAGACCGGTACGGATTGATGTTCACTATCCCTATATAGCCAGTGAGCTACGCAGGATTGGTATTCTGGCGGGAGCCATGCTGGTTGTCCTTATTATATTATCTCTGGTTCTGCCCTAAATTTGTCCGGTGAGGAGTACCCATCGTGGACTTTGTAGCGGCAAGGGCCAGGTTGGCTGAAAGTCTTAGTATTGAGATTAAAGACGAGCGAGTGTTAGCGGCGATGAGCCGTGTACCCCGAGAGTGCTTTGTGCCATCAGGTGAGCAACATTTAGCCTACGAGGATGCCCCACTTCCCATCGGTTTTGACCAGACAATTTCCCAGCCCTACATTATTGCCCTTATGACCGAAGCTCTGGAACTCAAGGGCAATGAGAAGGTGCTGGAGGTAGGGACGGGCAGTGGGTATCAGGCAGCTATTCTGGCTGAGTTAGCACGATTGGTAATTACCACCGAGCGTTTGCACACCCTGGCTGATACAGCCAGGAGGGTATTGGATGGTCAGGGCTATACCAATATCAGGGTGCATTTGGCTGAGGAAACGATAGGCTGGCCCGGTGAAGCACCATACGATGCTATCATAGTTACTGCTGGTGCTCCCAGGGTGCCCGCTGACCTTCTGGCTCAGCTAGCCTTTGGCGGACGATTGATAATCCCGGTGGGCTCTCGCTATGTGCAGGAATTATACAAGGTTACCAGGCGCAGAAAGAAGAATGTAATTCACAATTTAGGAGGTTGTCGCTTTGTTCCCCTCATCGGTAAGGATGCCTGGGAGGAATAGGAGGAAGGTAATGAAAGTTGTGGAGGCGATTAAGACGAGGCGGAGTATCCGTAAGTATAAAGCTACCCCGGTAGATGACAAGACCGTAGAGCTTGTCCTGGAGGCTGCCCGTTGGGCACCTTCCTGGAAAAATACACAGTGCTGGAGATTTATTGTGGTGCGGGACGCCGAGATAAAGTCTAAATTGGCTGATACCCTATGGTTTAAGTCCCCATCAGTGCACAATGCCAGTATGGAGGCTGTTAGAGAGGCACCGGTGGTAATTGCGGCGTGTGCCGAGCTGGGCAAAGCGGGCTATCGTGAGGGTAAAGTAGCTACTGATAAAGGAGACTATTGGTATATGTTTGATGTGGCACTGGCGATGCAGAATTTGGTATTGACTGCTCATTCGCTAGGGCTAGGCACGGTATATGTTGGTGGCTTTGATGCTGACAAAGCAGCCGGTATTCTGGGAGTTCCCCAAGGTTTTTGTGTAGTTTCAATGACTCCCCTTGGTTACCCTGATGAGGAACCGGAAACTAGACCAAGGCGAGAACTTTGTGAAAGTGTTTTCCATGATAAATACGGTGTTAAGTGAGATGCTGTTTATATGAGCTATAAGAAGTGGGTTTTAGTTGCTGTTTCATTGTTTGGCGTCGGTCTGGTGGTGGGTGTGTTTACTCCACTTAACGTCAGCCTCGCTAGAGAAGCTTTAGCCTCCCTTGAAGAACTTGGTCGGCTACTAGCCCCGTTTAGTATTCTTACTGCTGTTCTCATCTTTATAAAGAATGCTTCCGCTCTGGTGTTCAGCTTTATTCTCAGTCCGCTTCTCTGCTTGGTGCCCATTATAAGTTTGACCATTAACGGCTGTATTATTAGCCTGGTATCAACCATAGTAGTCGAGGAGGAGTCCCTCGGTTTTTTACTGGTTGGTCTTCTCCCTCATGGTGTTTTTGAACTCCCGGCTTTCATCATCGGTCAGGCAGCGGCGCTTAGCTTCGGCGCAATGGCAATTTTAGCCTTATTTAGTAAGAAGAAGAGAGGTCTGTTACCGGGTAGCCTGAAGCAGAATTTAAAGTATCTCGCATTAGCGCTGGTATTGCTTCTGCCGGCGGCTATCATTGAAACCTATGTTACCCCATGGCTGTTAACTTAATAGGTCATTTAGCAACCCCTCCCTTACGGGGGGGGGAATAAAGGGGAGAGGGAAGAGACTTACGAGAGGGGGCAAAGCTTCCTCTCGTACCTGCACTCCTTGAGGAAGAGGAATACTAAAGGAGAGTTGAAGAGAGGCGAAGCCTCTCTTATATAACCAATTCCCCCTCCCTTACAAGGGAGGGGGACTAAGGGGGTAGGTTGCTAACTAATATCTAAGGGGGTGAGGTTAACAAATAATCTTAACCTAATGTAGAATATAAGGAGGACATTTTATGTATGAGTTTGGTCTGGTAGCACCCTTCTGGGTAATTGTCGGGTTATGGGTAGCCAAGACGATAGTTGTGGCTCTGCTCTGTGCCTTTCTTGCCTGGCTTGGCATCAGGGCATTGGATGCGCTTATTCCCAGCATTCATCAGCGCCAGCGCATCGGGGAAAGTCCGGTGGCTACAGGATTATTCATCGCCGGTTTCTTTATCCTGGTTGGTCTTGTCATCCACGGCGCTATGACGGCTTACACTGTCATCGGTAGCTCAATTGTGGGCTACATCTTCGATTTTAGAACCTGGGGATTACTGGCGATAAGTTTTGTGGTAAGTCTGCTCATCGGGATAGCCCTGTTCTACATTGTTGACAAGCTGACTCCCAAGATTCCATTTATAAACATCAACAAGAGTCCCGAGGCAGTAGGCATCTATGTTTTTGGCTATCTCGTTTTCTTTGGCTTGATACTCCATGCCGCACTGACGACGCCACTATGATAAGCTAATACGGGAGTGTTCGATTTGTGGTTTAAGAATATATTTGTGGATATTGGTTTAAGGCTTGGTATAGGAATTATATTTCTAATTGCCGGCGTCAGCAAATTACCTATGCACTTAGAATTTATTGACGTTGTGGCAGCCTATAGAATTTTGCCCCCATCTTTGACTGGAGTTTATGCCTCAGCGCTCCCCTGGCTGGAAGTCACTATCGGTGTATGCTTAATCCTAGGCTTATTCATAAGGGTTTTCTCCGTGGTTAGTCTTCCGATAACAATTAGCTTTATCGTTGCCAATGCCAGCGCCATTGCCTTTAGGCTTGGTGGGGAGTGTGGGTGTTTTGGCAGACTAGCGACGACGAGTTATGAGGCAGCGCTTGGAATAGATGTTTTCCTTCTTATTGGAGCTTTGTTACTGTTTTTCCAGCGAAGGCACTTTATCACTTTAGATTCTCGGCTAATTTCATTATTCCGTAAGCGACAGCATCTTGTCTAAAAGGCTAAATTTATGAACAAAATTAAGATTTTACTGGGCTTAGGTTTGATACTGGTAGCCGGGCTGGCAACTGGCGGTTATGCCTCGGCGACTCCTTCAGCCAATTTCCACGAAATTGATGACGAGGTATTTGACGACTGGGAGGTATGTCGGACCAGAGCCGTGGGCGAAGATGGTTTTTATCAGGTAACCAGGACGTCCTTTCGTCCGGTGATAGCCTTTGAGAGCCTGGGTGAGGAAGCGGCGCTAGCCTATAGCCTGGGTGAGCAGATTGCCAGTAAGTACTCCGACCAGCAGCAGAGGGCCGAGGCGATATTTCGTTTTGTCCGTGACAGGGTACAGTATACTTCTGATACCGACCAGTTTGACTATGATGAGTTTGCTCAAAATGCCGATGAGCTGGCTACGGCTATTGACCGGGATGGGGTTGGTTATGGTGATTGTGAGGATAGTGCGGTGCTGCTGGCGGTTATGTATAAAGGTGCCGGCTACCGCTCAGCTATAGGGGTCGGCTCCGGTCATACCGCAGCCCTGGTCTACCTGCCTGACTATAAGAAGGCAACGGCAGTCTTTGAGTTGGAGGGTGAACCGGGGTGGGTATGGGCTGAGGCGACAGGCAAAAATAACCCCCTGGGCTGGGTGCCCAAAGAGTTTATCAATATTGAACTGGCTGCCTACGAGATAGGTGATGAGGCGATAACCCTATCTGAACCATCTGCTGTGCCCTCAGCTGCTGTTGCCAGTACAGGCGGGGGCACCTCATCCCGACCATTTCCCTTCATTGGCATAATTGGCTTGTTGTGGCTCATGTCTATGTTCCGCAGGAGAAGGCGCGTTCGTTCTCGACGGTAACATTTCGCCAGAATGTGTAATTTTTGCAGAGTTGTGAGATATCGGAGAAGAAGGCAAAAAGCTATCCGTGGGATTTTAAAATATTAGCCCACAGTGGTTTAAAACAGGTTGCAAAGAGGGGGGACGTGATTTCATAGTAATAATCGAGTCTTCACTGGCAAATGCCCTAGACACAAGGGCTGCGGAGGCTGAGATGGCGAAACAAGGGCACTGAAACCGCTAAGTTATATGGCGGTGGATGGTGCCCTTTTCTGGTTTGAA
>DATKVW010000032.1:0-6155 GCA_035529875.1 Dehalococcoidales bacterium
AGGGGGAAAGTAGAATAACGGGCACCAAGGCACAGGTGAAAAAGACGGGGAAAGAAAGGGCAAAAAATCCCGAGGGAAAGTTGGATGCTTCGCCGGCGGAAGATGAAAAGGGGCGGGGCGGGACGGAAGCAGCTCACTTTCACGAGGCAAACACGAAGCCCGAAAATAAAAAATCGGAGCGAGCGGCTGGCGGCGCTTCTCCCTCTATTGAAAATGCCGGCGGCGGCGCGAACCTTGCCGGCTGTATTGATATCGACTGGCTCAAGGAGTGCCTCCAGCGGCTTAAATGGAATGATACTACCTGTATAACCTTCATCGCTTCTCAGTTTAAGGTAGATAAAGACGGCAGCTTGTTTGATGTTGTGGCTAGGCTTTCATATGAGCAGGCGGGAAAATTCTGCCCCGCCATCCAGAAAAAGGTAGATGAATTAGCAAGGCGGCAACCGCCGCTACTTTAAGGAGGTTGTTGTCACCGGGGTAAGGTGGCATTCTGCAGGAAATGCCGATATTACAATAGGTGTAAGAATGGAAGGAGTCTAACACTTGACAGAGCGCCGATTTGATGACGGTTATTGGGATGATCCCTTTGTTCAATCCTTATCTAAGGATGGCAAACTCCTATATGCCTACCTTTGGACTAATAAGCATTGTAATCAGGCGGGGCTTTTTCAAATCACCCCCAGCACAATAGCTTTTGAGACTAAACTGATTGAGGCGGATATCCCTGAACTCTTTCAGGAGTTGAATTTAAAAGTCATTTGGTACCCGGCGGAAAATCTTGTCTGGGTTAAGAACTTTATTAAAAGGCAATCAATATCTTCTAAATTTCTAGTTGCTGTTGCCCGTTGCTTAAATTCTATTAATAGTAACGGTGCCATCAATGCATTAATTAATTATAATCGTGAGAGATATGCCCTATTGATACCCTATGAAGACCCTATTGATAGGGTATCAATACCCTCTATATCTACTTCTAAATCTATATCTAAATCTAATGAGGGGGTTAGGGTTGTTAAGGGGAAGGGGGAAATCCCGCCGAGTGAGAGTGAAAGTGAGGAGAGCCTATCGGTGGGAGACCGTGAGGTCATATCTATCTGGCGCTCAGTTAAGAGATTCAGTATGCCCATTGAGGAGGCAGCTGATCTGGTCGCCAGGGTGAGAACAGAGTTCCCCGATATAGATATCCTGGATGAATCAAAGGCGTGGGCAGCTCGGAAACTCTCTGAGTCATTAACACCAAGGTCGAGGCCATCCAGCCAAATCTGGAATTGGATGAGGAAAGCACGAGAGTTTGCCCAGGAAAGGAGGAAAGGTGAGCAACAATCACGAAAACCAAAGCAGGAGAGGAAGCGACCTATCACATATATCGACGGTCATGCCCCGGCAGAAGACTAAGGCAGTTTGTTTAGACTGCAGCGAGCTATTTGAGGCTCTGGACATGGGCTCGCATACGAGGCGGTACTGCAACTGTTGCGCCGCGAAAATGGCTGAATTCGAGGAGGCTGATAGGTTGGCCAGAGAAGAAGTGCTAGCCGAAGAAAAGTACCGACAGCTCATCTACCAGGCCAAGATACCGCCAAAGTGGCAACATACAACCTTTGCCAGCTCTAAGGGAGACCTTAATCCCCGTGCCCTTAAGGTGACCAGGCAATACGCCGAGATATTTAACCGCTCGTCGCCAAGTCTTGCCCTCTACTCACCGGGTAATGGGACGGGGAAAACCCACTTATCGGTATGTATTGCGAACCATGTAATGCTTGTAAAGAGGCTGCCGGTAATCTTTATGAAAGCCCGAGACCTGATGCTTGAAATACGCCGAACCTTCTCTGATAGAGGCAGCATAACCGAGGCGGATATCCTGGATAGGGTACTTTCAGTGCAGCTCCTGGTACTTGATGATGTCGGAGTCGACCCGACTAGTCAGTGGTTACAGGCAACATATTGGACAGTGTTTGACCGCCGGCTAGAGTGGCAATTACCAGTGGTGGTAACCACTAACAAGCCCTTTGAAGCCCCCGTAGGTAAGGAATGCCTGGCGGATCGCATTGGCGACGGTGCTTTTTCGCGCTTGGTGGAGCTTTGCCAAGGCAATGTAATTGATATGACTGGTGTTGACTTGCGGTGAATAAAACAGAGCGGATTAAGGAGCTTGAGGGCAAGATAGTGGCGGTGTGCGCCCAATGCCCCCATAGTAAGTGGGTTGGTGGGCACTTTGAATGTGACAGGAAGCGAAGCCATTGCCATTCGGCCAGGGTTAGAAAATGGCTGGATGAAATAAGGAAGCTGGAGGAGGAGAATGAAGCCGTTTGATACCTGGAAATGCCATATTTGTGGTGAAGAAAGACCGGACGATAGGATTTCCGTGCTGTCGAAGCCTCTCATCATCGATGGGCAGGGTTGTGGCGTGCAGAATATCAGGTACTGCAATGACAGGCCGGCTTGTATAGAGGGGGCAAAAGAGTTCAGCTTTTTCAAAGCCACTAGAGAGGGGGAATGATGAAACTACAGGAAGGACTAATGTTAGCCGATGAGATTATGGAGCGGCTACGACCCTATTGCCAGCGCATTGAGGTGGCTGGGTCGATAAGAAGGCAAAGGCCTTCCCCCGCTGACATAGATATCGTCCTGATCCCCTCCAACCCAGGGCAGCTGTCCCAGGAGATTGACCGCCTGGGACCGCCAATAATGGACGGGGAGAAGCTGAGGCGATTTGAGTACAACGGCACCCAGGTTGATATCTACTACGCAACCCCTCAGACCTGGGCAACCCTGCTACTCATTCGCACCGGCTCTAAAGAGAGTAATATCCGCCTATGCTCACGGGCAAAGAAAAGGGGGTGGCACCTGGCAGCATCAGGTGACGGCCTGTTTAATAAGAAGGGTGAGAGGATCGCCGGCGATAGTGAGGAATCAATATATCAGGCTTTAGGGTTGCGCTACCAGCAGCCCTGGGAGAGGGGGTAAGGAATGATAGAAGTGGTAGTGCTAATTCCAGTAACACTAGTACTCTTTATACTGGCAACTTGGTTTACCTGGGAGATAGCTAAATATGTTAGAAAAAGGTAGGTAGTTATGGGTATAGCGGGGCTAGTGGTCATAATATTCCTGGGGTTGGTGGCATTGGTTGGGGGTTATATTGAGATTGTGACCCGCATAGATGAATGGTTGGAGAATCGAGAGCAGGAAAGGAGATAGAGGTAATAAAATGAATGGAAGGGACTACATTATTAAGGTGAATGCCTTAGAGGCAGGTGTTCTCCAGGGGGTAATCAGTGAATTGGATGATGGGAAGAAGCAGGCTTTGAAGCCGGTGTGGGAGCAGTTGATGGCCCTTAAAAAGCAATTCGAGGAAGAGGCCGGGGTAAAGAAGGAAATAATCCCCGGTGGCATGTTAAAGATTACTGATAGGTCTGGCAACGCGATAGTAAGGGTACCCTATCCCTGGGAAGTGGAGGGCAATTAGAATGGGGATAAATGTTAGCGTTTCGCTTAATCTAGGACCGCGGTTAATTCAACTAGGTGATAAGACACTGGGGTCATGTGATAATGTGGCTATCAACATCGCTGAGGCCACACCTGAGGAGCTTATTGAGTTAAAGAATGCCCAAGTTATTAAGCTGGTTAAGCCGCCTCAGCAGGGGGGGATTTAACTGCGCAGGGTCAGCCCGAAGATATTGCCCAGGGGAATATACACCAAGGCGTGACCTGCTTCAGTGAGTCCTGGCACTTCAATCACACCCCCAGAAATCCAACAAGCAATTCCGATAACAATTAGCAGCACTGACCCATACCAGGGTATTGGTGACTGCTGCCTTACTTCAGGGCTATATCCCACCTTCTTATGGCACCTAGGACACTCAGTTTCCTTTAGACTGAACCGCAGCCGGCAATCTGGACAGTAGTAGTAGTATATTTGAGTCCTAGGATGCCTGACCGACTTCATGATAGCAAAGATTAAAAACTGCACTCTGTTCATCATGGGCTCCAGCCTGGGGTAAGTGTATCTCCCCCAGCCTTCAATAATTTCGCCTCTCTAGTCATAAACCCATGTCCAGATAGTCACATATATTACGCCGTTATATTCGTACTCAGAATCCGGCAATAGAAACCAGCCGTCCGGCACGGGCCACTCCGCCGGCCAACCCTTGAAATGCTTATGCCTTTCAGGCGGCGGTTCGCCATTTATAAGCCATCCCGGTGCTATCTCCGATATTCTTATCCACCTCTGCCAGTAACTGTTGGGGGAATAACTGTCAAATAAAGCATCAATTTCATCGTCAGTCATTCCCAGATCTTCTCTCAAGTATGTTTTGAGAGCTCCCTTTTGGTCGGAAGAGAGGTTTTTCCATAAATACTCACCGCTAACAATGTTGCCCATTGCCCAGTGAGCCAAGGTGAATAACTTTGTGTTGGGGTCGATAACATCATAAAGGACCAGGCTTCCTCCCATACCTGCGAATGAGCCTTCATTGATAGTACCTGCTGGATAGGTATAGCCGTAATGGACCACTGCTGCATGGTGCCCAATCTCAGCATCGCTATCACCCTTAAATCCGCATATCGGGCAGATATAAGCCCCTGGGGGTGGTTCTTCGCCTGGCGGAACATATATCTCGCCCTTGATGAGAACTGAAAGGCCATCACAGTAGACATATTGGTAGCCCTCCCAGGTTACAGTCTCTTCAAAAAGTACCTGCCTTACCTCGTGGGGTGCTAATGATACTTCCTGTTCAGCTTGGATGGCACCGGTTAGTTGAACTAGGTAGATAACGGTGGTTTCCCAGTTAGGATTGGAAGCATCAACGGTAATGGTGACGGCTTCACCAATGGTTACTACCTGGGGTGCTGCCTTCAAGTTACTCACAAAAGCCGGGAGTATCTCCATTATCACCACAGTGGCTTCAAGTCCATCTATCCTGACAAGATATTCACCCGGAGTATCAAGAGATAGAGCGAAGGCATTGACAAATCTGGTTTCACCTGGACCAAGAGTAACGGTTATGGAGTCTTCCCAAGGTGATGTCATCGTTATTGTTCCTGTGGTTTCAACAGTATTCGGATTAAAAACATCAACAGTCACCCAGAAGATTTTCCCCACCGCCACCGGAGACCTAACCTGGATGTTTGATAGAACTAGCTCTTCTATGGGCGGCTCTCCTGGGTGCTCTGCCTCAATGTGTGCTAAGAGTTCGGCTTCAGTGCTATACTCTGCGCCGCAATAGGGGCAGGTATAAATTGTGGGTGGTTCTTCCTCTTCTCTGGTAGCAGTGTAAGCAACGACACCAACCCCGAGAAGGGCAACAAGAGCTACCGGCACTATTAATGCTGGTGAGATCCTGCCCTCTTCAACTTCTTTTGCCATGGTTACCTCCTCCTAGTGATGCCTGCCAGTCCCAGCAGCCCGCCACCAACACCAAAGAGGCCAGCGGTTATCTTCATAACCAGCATCCAGACTGGCTCACCGGTGGTCAACTCCATTACCACGGCAAGTATGGTGCCTACCGCCCCCATCGTGATTATGGCTATTCCCGAATAGATTAGCTTCAAAGTAACTCCTTTCATATGCTTTATGCAGGATAGGTTAACTGAATGGTATAGGTAACCTTTAGCTGCCCAGTGCTGGGTATGGTGACGGTTGAGGCGAGCTTGTCACGGGATGTAAGAGCGCAGTAACTTGAGATATAGTTGGTAACAAGTGCTACCTCATTTACGTCGATATCTCCCCCACTATTGTTATTGAAGTAGCGAACAAGCTCATTCTTAAGAGTGAGAGCGGCGTAGCTTATTGCGTGTGCCTCACTTGTAACGTGATTCAGCTGGTTAGCGCCGGTGCCTTCGAGAATCGGTGTCTGAAGCACATAGTCCTCAAAGCTCTCGGCATCTTCGCCTTGGCCTACCAAGATACCCCTAGTGACTATACCAGCAGCGGCACGGTAACCATAGGTTGTGGCATCTACAGTAGCATCGCCTATGAGGCAGGGTCTGTCGTCGCCGTCAATAGCCCCGGTTGTTTTCTTAAAGCAGAGTTTCCCCGCCCCAAAGGTCACATCGTCTCCATCTTTCCCTGCCAACTGACAGAACATTATATTATAGGCATTTCTGGTCCAACTATGGCTTCTCTGCTTATGCCTCTGGATTAGCTCGCCGTCCTTATC
>DATKVW010000033.1:0-3230 GCA_035529875.1 Dehalococcoidales bacterium
TTCTACATTGTTATCTGTCTGCATGCGTGCTCTATGGCGCCCTCGACTCGTGCTACAACCTTCGTCATTTGGTAAAGGAAGGCATAGCCGCCCAGTGAATCACTTCTCACCCCCTTCTGGGTTTCCCCGCCTACTTTTCACAATCTCCTTGGCTTTTTTAAGCCAGTCCTGGTCAAAGTATCTGACACCGTTGTTATCGATAAAGCTCGGCGGTGGCAAAACTCCACGTGCAATCCAATTAACCAGCTGATCCAGGCCCATATCGAGCTGCCTGGCTACCTGACTTGTCGTCATCTGGCTGGTCACCCTGGGCCGTGGCATCTTGCCTCCTTACTTAATTAATACCATATTATTCCGTGTTTGTCAACGCCTTTATTCAAAAGTATCTACGACCGTAGTTACCGAGGGAAAAGGTTAGCCTGGTGGATAATAAAGAGGGAAAGCTTTAGCTGGGGATCAAATTTGGTCTATTAGAGCTTTTAAGACCCCAACGATCAAATTCCTGGCCGACTCGGGTAGTTTATCAGCTCGGGAAAACTCAAACTTTAGCCGTGGGTCACTAATTTCCGCTTCCTCGCCGTAGTCCATGTCCTCTAGCAAGCCGGCTAGCTGCCACATGTATTCTCTTTTTACGCCGAGGAAATCGGCTAAGCGATTCAACGTAAATACGGTGGGCTGATATTGTCTGTTGATGACGTTGTGAAGGGTGCCAGGGCTGAGACCGGCAGCCAGAGACATACCTCTTATGGTCAACCGCCTTTCCTTGCATTGCTGCCTCAAGAAATCCTCTAGCTGCTTGTTCACGTATGTCTCCCGATTATATATAGTCGTAGTCATTGTACATGAATCCTCTCTAAAAAAGATTAAAAATATAGATAAGGTGGTAGTTATATTCATCCACGTTGGTAAACCACCCACTTAACATTATCGCTGATAGGCGGGCCTTTGTAAGTGACTTTTGTCTCAAAAACCAGCCCATAAGTACTGTTACTTTTCTCCTATTGACGGACTACCGAAGCCAGTTTATACTCAAGGTATCTACGTCGGTAGTCATATATAACAACGTAGGTACACACAGTAAGCATAAAGAAAGCCGAGCTCCGGCGTGTTACCATCGGTTCTCGGCTGAAAGGAGGTGATGTTTCAACCACCCTTCATATTTAGTCTAGCACAAGTCGACGCTTCGACGCAAAATTTCAAGGAAAGGAGGTAATGCCATGAAAAGGTTTCTAAAATCGTTTCGTTATGGCCAGAAGGGATTTACCCTGATTGAGCTCTTGGTCGTGGTGGCCATCTTGGGTGTCCTGGCAGCGGTAGCTATCCCGAATGTAGCTCAGTTTATTGGCCGGGGTAAAACCGAGGCAGCGCAGACAGAGCTGGCCAATGTCCAGACAGCAGCCACGGCAGCAATGGCCGAGGGTGATTTGGGTGAGTGTGATGAGGTTCCCAATGATTATATCATTGCTGACCCAACTTCTGAAAACGGAGATTTCGTAGGTAAGTACCTGATAAATGATACCGAGTGGAGATACACGGTCACTACTGACGGCCAGGTAACACCCGGAGACGAACATCCTTTGGCTTGATAATAGTTGGTTTACGACATGGCAACACCAAAGATTGCAGTTAGAGATAAGGGCTGGTGGCACGACATCCGTGAACACCAGCCCGCGGTCGTGGTATGGTTTTTCCTGAACTTGCTAGATTTCGGGCTCACAGAAGTGGCCTCGACCTATGGCGTTAACATATCCTCCGGCTACTTTGCTTACTCCTACGAGTCCAACTGGTTTTTGAGAGACCTATCGACACCAGCCTTTGCTTTAGTGAAATTGTACTTAACAATGGCTGCTGCCATGTGGTTAGCTATCTGGAGATGGCTATGGTTCCTTAAGTGGCTTAATGTAGCCTTCGTAGTTTTCGCATGCTGGAATATCTATGATTTCACAAAGCTCTTATGATACGGCGGGCTCTGCCAGGGGAAATAAGGGCATCCAGAGTTGCCAGCAACGCTCTGGACAGGGTGAAGCACCCCTCCCGTGTGCCGCCCTTAGCCAAAAAGCGGGGTTTATCCCCGCTCCGTAATCGGGCAAGTGGCATCCCGCCGCCTATTCAAGAGAAAGAGGAACGCTGATGTCTTATGCTTAAAGGTACTTTTCTTTTCAATAATTATGGGGTAAACTTAGTGGATCTAGAGTGAAACAGTTATGAGCAAGGGGCTAAGTAAGCAGCAGCGAAAGATTCTAGCGATCCTGCGGATAAAGCAGGCCCCGCGTGATCCTACCAAGGGAGCCTTCACCACCGATGAGGTTATCTCTGAGCTGAGCTGGGAGTATAAAATGTGGCTTGTTTCAGATGGACCTATGTTCAATCCTGGCCATCCAAGGGCGCGAGGAGCTTTACGCCCCCATGAAACTCTGCGTATCTCTGTTCACCGGGCCCTGCAAAGTCTGGAGAGGAGAGGGCTTATCGTCAGTTATATGGCGAGAGGGGCACGCTGTTGGGCTCTGCTAGAGAGGCTTACCGATTGGGAGAAACGGCGGCTTACTTATTCGGCTGAGGATCACGAGCGCCGGCGAGTTCTTTGGCAGTGGGGCTGGTGGGTCAGGCGGCTACCGCTGGAATTGAAGCTCGCTTATAAATTGGGCATAGGAACCCCGGAGCAAAGGGAAGAAGTAAAGCGACAAGCTGAGGAATGGGCCAAAACTCATCTAACATAAAGTTTCGCCCTTCCCTACTTTGAAGGAGAGGGGGCAGGTAGCAAACCATTGACCACCCCGAAAAAACGCCTTATTTTTGATTCTGTGCGGTCTAGGCTCAGAAAAATAGGGGTAGGACGGCTCCCCCGCTGGCTCTCAGGCGTGGAGCTCTTTTTTTGCCTCTTTTCAGCCACAAGTCTAGCGGTTAGTAAAACAGCGAAATTAAGACCTGGTGAGGGCAGACCCCCCAAAAAAATCAGCCCTCCCCCATTGAAGATTGTGTCAAAAGGGACTTGACAAGCCCTTAAGCCTTGTGTTAGTCTTAAGATGTTATGCCAAATCCAAAGTTAGAACTCGGCTTCAAATACCTAACCGCTCCTCAGGTCCGCAAGCGGTTGGGGCTCAGTCGCTTTCAGTTTGATGTCCGCATCGAGCGAGGCATCTTGCCCCAGCCCACCTACGTTGACGAGACTAGCAGCCCCTCTGTGCGTTACTTCGATGAGAACTGGGTTAGGATAGCCCAAGCGATTTTAG
>DATKVW010000034.1:0-2258 GCA_035529875.1 Dehalococcoidales bacterium
AGACGTTCTCTTCGGGCTCAATAAAAAAGTCGATGAGAAAAGGTCCAGGGTACTCCATGGCCTTTTGTATAGCCGGGATGACCTCCTCTATTCGTGTCACCCGAAGACCAGGGATGTCATAAGCTTCAGCAATTTTCACAAAATCGGGATTCCAAAGCTTCGTGTCAACGTAGCGCCTCTCGTAGAACAGTTCTTGCCATTGTCTTACCATGCCTAAATACCCGTTGTTCATGATAGCTATTTTTACAGCAATGTTTTCCTGTGTCAGGGTAGCTAACTCCTGGATAGTCATCTGAAAGCCGCCGTCGCCGGCAACACACCATACCACATCCTCGGGGCAACCGACTTTGACCCCCATGGCCGCGGGTAGTTCGAACCCCATGGGCCCCAAACCTCCCGCAGAAATAAGGCTGTTGGACCTGGTATAAACGAAATATCGTGCCGCCCACATTTGATTCTGCCCCACACCGGTAACCACTAAAGCATCCCCTTGTGTGGCTTCGTAGATCTGGTTAACGATGTATTGAGGCAAGAGTTCATCACTCTGCCTGATTTCTAGCGATGGATACTCATACCTCCACTGTTCTATTTGGGAAAGCCAATCCACGTGCTCTCTTCTCTCAATCACCTCGTTCAGGGCTGTGAGTACACTTTTTACATCTCCAACTACCGGAACCTCGGTGGGGATATTCTTTCCAATCTCTGCGGGGTCGATATCGATGTGAATGACACGGGCATTGGGAGCAAACTCACTGGTATTTCCTGTAGCCCGGTCATCAAATCTCATGCCAATAGCGATAAGAAGGTCGGCGTTTTGCACTGCCATATTGGCGCAACCTGTGCCATGCATCCCCAGCATGCCAAGATCAAGTATATGGTTCCCCGGGAAGGAGCCCAGACCAAGGAGAGTGTGAGCCACTGGTAATTGTGCTTTCTCAGCAAATTCCTTAAACTCATCGTAGGCTTGGGAAATAATTATCCCCCTGCCAGCGATGATAACAGGCTGCTCGGCTTCGTTAATGAGTTTTGCTGCTTTCTTAATTTGAGCCGGATGCCCACGAGAGATAACCTTATAGCCCGGCGAATCAAGCTTATCGGGATAAACAAAGTCCGTTTGCTCTTGCTGGACATCCCGCGGTATGTCAATAAGCACAGGTCCCGGCCTCCCTGTCTGGGCAATGTGAAAGGCCTCTTTAACCGTTTTAGCCAGCTCAGCAACATCGGTAACAAGATAGTTATGTTTGGTAATTGGGATGGTAATGCCTGTGATATCCGTCTCCTGAAAGCCATCCTTGCCAATAACAGGTCTAGCTACCTGGCCAGTTATGGCTACCAAGGGAGCAGAATCCATATAAGCGCAGGCAATGCCGGTAACCAGATTAGTAGCACCAGGCCCCGAAGTAGCAATACATACTCCCGCCTTATGTGTAACTCGAGCATAGCCATCGGCGGCATGAGCCGCTCCCTGCTCATGGCGAACCAATATATGCCGGAGTTGAGGATATTGGGGTAAGGTATCATAAATAGGTAAGACAGCACCACCAATGATGCCGAAAATAACCTCTACCCCTTCTTTAACTAAACTCTCGCACAGAATCTGAGCACCAGTTTTCTTCACAGAATAGCTCCTTATCCAGCAAACACCGCACCAGTGCTGGCCGAGCTTACTTTATCACTATACCTCTTGAGATAGCCAGTTTTAATCTTGGGTTCAAAGGAAGGCAATGAAACCAGCCGTTGTTTTAGCTCTTTCTGGCTTAATTCCACTTCCAATTTGTGGTCAGGTATGTTTATGTTAATCATATCGCCATTCCGCAAAGCCGCTATCGGACCCTTTTCTGCCGCCTCAGGAGAGACATGACCAATGGCTGCTCCCCGCGTGCCTCCGGAAAAGCGTCCATCTGTAATAAGAGCTACCGTTTTATCCATACCCATACCACTGAGAAGGGAAGTGGCTGCTAGCATCTCCCGCATTCCCGGCCCTCCCTTGGGACCTTCATAGCGAATGACGATTACCTCACCCGACTTAAATTCGCCTTTCATTATCGCCGCCGTGGCTTCCTCTTCACTATTGAAAACCCTCGCTGGCCCCCGATGAACTAACATCTCAGGAGCTACTGCAGCGCTTTTCACCACGGCGCCATCAGGCGCCAGATTGCCAAATAATATGCTGATACCCCCAGTAGGAGCATACGGTTGTGACAGGGGGCGGATTACCTCTCTATTTTTAACTTTTGCCCCCACAATTATTTCCCCCA
>DATKVW010000035.1:0-11830 GCA_035529875.1 Dehalococcoidales bacterium
GTAAAAGCATCACTGGCATAGTCTGCCTCAGCGGTTGTGTTGGTAGCAGCGTCGGTAGCCCTGACAAATACCGTGTGCGCCCCATCATCAATGGCAGCCGTGGTAAAGGTATAGTCCTCACTGACACTGTCAAAGGCACCATCACTGGCAGTAGCCGCCGTCCAACTCCCGGTATCCACCTTGTATTCCACCGAGCTGATGTTGGACAAACCGTCTGTTGCCGTTCCGGTGAAGGTTGGAGTATCATCAGTAGTGGGGTCAGGTGTTAGCGCTACTATAGTTACCGATGGCGCCGTAGTGTCAGTAACCGTCAGGTTAAGCTCGGTTACTGTTCCGGGATTGAAGGCATAAGTTTCGCCTTCGCCTGCCTCATTACCACCGATATAAAAGGATATGGTAGCCCCGGTGGCGATGTCACCGGTAACAGCCAGCTTGACATCAAAGGCACCCGAACCTCCATACTGACCCTCCACGGTGGTAGTGATACTGCCGCATTCCACCCCTCCCACCTTAGCCGTAACCACCGTCCCCACCGGGGCTGCGGAACCACCTATGGTGAGTGTCCCGTAGAAGGCGTGGGGTATCGTCGGCATATCGGCATAGGCAGGAATGGCGCAAAGAAGCAGTGCCAGTATTAACAGTGGGCCGAGGAGCCATCCTCTCTTTCTTTTCATTTTTCCCTCCCCATTCAATTTTTATGTTTCTTATTCCCATCCCCGCCACCCGTAAGATTTGGGGGAGGGGGAGTCGGGGTCCCCCTCCCCCATCTATCTGGTTTAGACATGCTTTTTATCTGGCAAGACGCTAGTCAAGGTCGGGTGCTATCGGAGTAATCTCAAACCCGGCTAATGTAGCCGCATTCTGCATGTACACCCAGTAACCCAGACCGGCATACATCACGTCAGTTACGCTAGTCTGACCATAGGCAACCGCCCAGCTTGTCCCGGTGTTGCCGTACATATCTTTCTGAGTAGGATTTATGGACGGACTGACCACCTGGGAGTAACCGGGCAGGTTAGCCGCTGTCTTGGCTACTGAAGCCACAGCATCATCGGCATGCTTGCCTGAACTGGAAAGGTATGCCAGACCAACCAGGTTCCACCCCGCCGCCAAATCTTTACTCGGAGCAGAGAAGGCGCCGGCGTCAAATTTGAACTGGACATACTTTACCGCACCCATCTTGACATAGACGGCATCACACGGATTCAGCACCTTGCCGGTAGTTATCTGCTGCCAGCCGCTGTCGTAGTAGTAGCCAATGGTCATCCCCGCAGGAATCAGCTCGTCAACGCTGTCGGCAGTGGAGATGAGCTTTACCGGCGTGGACAGGGTGTTCCAACCAGCCGCCAGTTGCATATTGGAAGTCTGGTAGGAAACATTGTCATTGACCACGTCTACCTTGGACTTGTGCAGCCACGGGTAGTAGGTAACATAATCACTGATTTTGTTACCGGTGCCGTTGGGGTTAGACTTGGAAATGCTAGCTCCAGACAAGGCAGTGTAGGCTGGACCAGTGGCACTACCATACCAGTTGTACTTACAATCCTGGTTAGATGCGGTTGACTGGATGGCATAGCTGTTGTTGCTATAGATGTCATTGTATTGGATGGTGACAACAGCTCCGTCCTCCGACGTTTTCACACCGTAGCCGGCACCACCGGTGATGATGTTGTTCTTTATCGTCACTCCTGTATTGGTGGTGCCTTCAACAAGTATCCCATAGTTATAAGCACCGGTGATGGTGTTGCCGGTTATGCTACAGTTAGTAGTCTTGTCAGCCAGGGCAATAGAGCTATAGCCATTGGTTATGGTGTTATTGCTAATGGTGGCTGTGTTAGTGTGGCTACCTGCCCCCATGGCGACACCATAGTCATTACAGTCGGTCAGCGTGTTGCCGCTTACCGTTACCCCAGTCATGTCATAGCTACTACCTCCATTGTCAAAGACAATATTACCAGTTCTGCCGCCGCTTATGGCATTGAATCCGCAGCAGTTGCTGAAGGTATTGTTGCTTATGGTGCATGAGGTTATGGCAACACTACCAGCCTGGAACCATATTACCGCTTCTACGGCTGTGCCCTGGTCTGGTATTATGTTGTTGAAGATGCAGTTCTGCACCGTGACATAGTCGCCCTGAGTGTTCCTGATAGCGCAGTCAATGTCAACAGTGCTCCTCAGCCGCTGGAAGGTGAAACCATCGATGATTATCGGATTGGTAGATGTGCCAGTGGTTCCCACCTGTAATGCCTTGTCAATCTCAGCAGTGTTCCTGATGGTAGTGGACGAGGCACCATTGACCGAGGTCAGGGTAACCTTCTTGTTCAGGTTGATATAGGTATCCAGCTCGTAGATGCCGTCACCCAGCTTCACCGTGTCCCCGGCTACTGCTGCCGTTATGGCATCATTTATGTAGTCCACCGAGTATTTTTGGGTCTCAGGGTCACTATCGCCGGTCTCAGCAACAGCAGCGGTAGAAGTCGCTGCGTAGGTCTTTATCAGGTTGTTGTTGCCATCATAGAGCGAGACCCCAGGGGCAATAGTCATTGCCCAGGTGCCCGAGGTGTAGCTGGTAGCTGATGCCGTCAGGGTTACCGTTCCCGCCGTAGTATCCCGGTAGTAAACCGTAAGCTTTCCGGCATCTGTCGCACTGCTGGAAATCTGGGTGAAAGCACCGGAGCCATCTGTCTCGGCGTTCGTATAGAATATGCCCGAGCCCTGCGATGAAACAAAGCTTACCGTCGGCTCAGTAGTCGGGTTCTTCGCATTTCCGTAAGCGTCCTGAACCTCCACAAACAGCCGGGAGGAATACATGTTTATCATGCTGGCATCATCGGAGTAGGAGGTTGCCGGATAGGCATCATTGTTGAACCCTATCTTGGTGGCGGCGCCGGCAGTAACATTGTAGCCGTCGGCTTCCGCAACCTGCAGTTGGTCCTTACTGGTAAACAGGTAACAATCTTCACGGGCATCGTTCTTGACGGTGGTAGGGTTCACGATGCTGGCAGCGGTGGTGAACTTGACCCACTTATCCGAGGCAGCAGCGATGGTTATCGGTGTGGTGACGGTTACCGTGCGCGCCTTCTGGTTGATAGTGGGGGCAACAGTGCCCGTTGACCAGGAAGCAGCGTTATCGTTGCTCCAGGATACCGCACCGGCATCGATCGAGCTCGGTACAGTGGTCCCGTAGGGGAAAATAACCGTCACTGTATCCTCGCCAGCCGTCAGCGCATTCCGCGAGGCAAGGCTGAACTCAAAACTGTACTGCCCCGCCGAGCCAGCGGTGGTCGGACTCAGGGTTAAAGTGGGCGTAACCGGCCCAGTGGCATCAATATAAAAGGCATCAGATAACACCGGAGTGGTATCCTGGCTGGTGATGACCTTCACCTTGTATGCCAGGTTCGATGTCTCGTCAGCGCATGCCACAACGGCGTCAGCCTCTATTCGCAGAGAGCAAGCAGTGCCGGCATCCAGGTCCACCGGGGAGGTTACCGTTATCCGGTAGCCAGTAGTGGAAAGGACAGCCGCACTGGTGCAGTCAACAGCGCTATAGGTGCTGGCTTCACCGTCGCGGTCAACATCGTAATAAGACGCTGTAGTAACCGCACTGGCAAGGCTAAAGTTATCTGGCCCCATTGCCGTTGTGCCATCGGGGAACCATACTGTAATCGTGTCTACCCCCCGGCTCATGGCAGTAGTCGGTGTGAAGTGGATAGTAAAATCGGAAGCGGTGTTGGTTAGATTATAAGTGGACTGGGTGAACTGCACCCACACGTTGGTTACCGCTGTGGCAGCTGCTACCGGCAGTGCCGGTATTACCGCCAGCATCAGGGCGCATACCAGGAATGCTCCCGAAACAGAACGCCCTAAAATCCTAAATTTCCCTTTCATTAATCTATTTCCTCCTAAATAAAATGGATTTAGTCTTAAATCAACAACCTCTCTAAACTTTTTCACATAGCCATCACCTCCCTTAAATAAGCTTTGTATTTTTCCCTTCAAACCCAGGAAAAGGGGGGTTAAATCTTATTTATGTTCAACGGTCACTTCTTCCCTGCCACTTCCTGCTTCTTCTTCCAGCAAATAACCAGCTCCCGGATGACGCCGTCGTAGCTCTGCCCGGGACGCTTAATCGTGTCCAAGAGACCTTTTGTCTCCTTCGCTACACTGACACCTGCTCGCTTTCTGGTTTTCATGTCTGCTCCTAAAACACTAAAGGGATGAACCAGGGCAAAATGTGCTTATCAGCCACCTTTAGAGTACTAAACAATACTTCTGTCAACGCTTTCGTAATACAAAACAATACTTTTGTCAACATAGTAGCACTAAAAAACACTTTTGTCAATACCCCCAAACGGGTAATTTTTAACACTTTTTTAAGAAGATTTTTATGCTTTTTTAATGTCATCAACCTCGCTAGAGAGCCTAGAACCAAAGCCCCTTATACCGACAACAACCCTACCCATTCGGGGGGTGTCACAAGAGGAAGGTAATTTGTAGTAATCAGGGAGCCCACAGTGTCCAGACTCGTATGGAACCACAAGTGGGGGGGGTACAAATACCGTAGAATTAATAAAAACAGGAGAATAGATATGACTGAAGGTCTGAGAATAAGCGGAGTGAAGCCCAGGGAAATCATAGACTGCCGGGGAACACCCACAGTTCAGGTTGACCTGTGGGTTAACGGGATATTACGTGGGCGAGGCAATGTTCCCAGTGGACGCAGCACCGGTGGCTATGAGGCTTACGAGCTTAGGGATGGTGGCTCAAGATATAACGGACTCGGAGTTCGTAAGGCAGTGCATAATGTGAACGAGGTTATCGGTAAAGAGATTATTGGTATGGATGTAACTGAGCAGATAAAGATAGATGAACTGATGATAAGTCTGGACAGCACCAAGCGGAAAACAAACCTGGGGGCTAATACAATACTGGGGATATCATTGGCGGCAGCTAAAGCTGCCGCCGCCTGTCTGGGAATATCGGTTTACCGCTACCTCAATCCCGATGCCTGTATCCTGCCGGTACCCATGATGAACCTGGTGAACGGAGGTAAGCTGGCTTCCAACGACCTTTATTTAATACTGGTAAGTTGAGCCGGGGACTAAGGTTTCTATTATTCTTCTTTGCCCCACTCCTGCATCAGCTGTTTCAATCGCTGGGCAAGCTTGGGATTGGAGCGCAAGCGTTCAATGAAGATGGGGCATCCCTCCAGAAGCGAATTTTGAGCCGCTGTAGCCATACTGGATAGAAAGCTCTGTATGCCCAGATCAGCTTGCTGTGATATATCAAATCCCGGTGCTGATGCCTCCAGTTGCCGGCGAATGTCCTCGGCACTGAACCTCATCGGTATTACACAGGATTTATACCAGGGGCACTCCTTGCACTTGACTATGGCATAGGCTTCATCCAAAACATCACCCATATCTACCCTCCTTAGCTAATAATCCTACTTAACTTTTGCTCGATATCCGCCTTACTGCGGAAGGCACCGATTATCTTCTCCTGAATAACGCCATCCTTATCAATAAAAAAGGTAGTGGGATAAGCTATGACGTTATATCTCCGTGTTACGACCTTCTCAGTATCAAGCAAAACTGGAAAGGAAAGGCTATACCTTTGCACGAACTCCCCTACCTTGGAATAACTTTCCCCTGCATTGATAGCTAACAACACAAACCCTTTGCCTGACCATTCCTCATATACTTCTTGTAAGTGGGGCATTTCAATGGCACATGGGCCACACCAGCTTGCCCAGAAGTTAATCAACACCGACTTGCCTTTAAAGTCTTTCAAGGAAACATTCTGACCATCAGGGGTATCAAGTGTAAAATTAGGGGCTACCCCGCCTATTCGGGCTTCTGACGGTCCGGGAGAGCCACAGCCGGTTATTAACAGCCCCAAGGTCAAAATTGCTATCAGTGTTAACCTTAACATCTTATTCATAATACGCCCTGAAGTTAATTTTAACTCCAAATTACGCTAAAACCAAACCAGGTTACCAGTCAGAATAAGTATACCCACGACTATAAGCAGGACACCGCTAAAGATATAAATTGCGGTAGAGTAGCGATGGATACGTTTTAATAATGGAGTAACCGAATCAAAGGCAACCCCAATAACCAGAAAGGGGAGTCCCAACCCCAGAGAATAGAAAGCCAGCAGGTAAGCACCCTGCCACGCCGTTTCTGAACCCAGGGCAAGAGCCAGAACACCTCCCAGTATGGGACCGACGCAGGGCGTCCACGCCAGGGAAAATATACCCCCGGTAAGAAAAGAACGGAGGTAACCAATGGTAGTTCCTCGTGATGGAGCCAGGCGTTTCTCAAAATTCAGCCACGGTACCCTTAGTGCCGCCAGCAGAAACAGCCCAAAGACTATCAACAGGCTGCCGGCAATTTGACGAATTATCGCCAGGTAAGAGCTAAGAGCAAACCCTACCAGCCCGGCACCGGCACCGAAGAGAGTGAAAACCAGGGAAAAGCCAAGGACAAAACTGAGGGAGTGAAGGAATACGGGCACACGGATTCTGCCACCTTTAGGCTCAAATATTTCAGGACCAGCCAAGTTGGCAAGGTATACCGGTACCAGTGGCAATACACAGGGCGATAAAAAGGATAGCAGTCCGGCACCGAAGGCAACCACAAACGATATATTCTCCACCATTAACTCCTACCAATCAACATTATTAAATAGTCCAGCCCAGCAAGTCAAAGACGCCGAGCATCCTCAGTCCCAGGAGAAACAATACGGTGGTGAATATATATTTTAAATACCTGCCCTGCAGACGATGAGAGATTACTGCTCCGACCTGCGCCATACCCACACTGGCTACTGTCAGCAGCAACCACGACGGCAGGTTAACATAGCCAACGGAATACGGCGGTAAGCCGGCAACATCAAGACCGTTGACAATATAGCCAATAACACCACCAATGCTGGTAAACATCATCATAGCCAGGGATAAAGCGATAGCATAATGCATACTGAACCTGAGTACTATCACCGTTACTGGAATTATTAAGATGGCTCCTCCAACTCCAAGAATACCAGACACCAAACCTATAGGCACAGCGCAAGCTACCCACAACCACGGTTTATCTTCAGGCTGTTGCTCAACTGGTGGCAGTTCAGCAGTAAGCATCCTGATGCCAGCAGCCAGGACAACGGCACCAAAAGCTATCTTCAGCGCTTCTCCGGGAAGCCGGGTGGCTAAAGTAGCTCCCCCGAAAGCAGCTATTGAGCCACAGCTACCCATAATAATGGCCGCTTTCCACCACACCACTCCCTTTTTATGATGTCTCCAGGTGCCACTGATGGCGGTGGGCAGAACCACCAGCAAACTGGTGCCGAAAGCTAACTTTATAGCCACATCCGGCAAAATACCCATATTGGTAAACAGTATGTATTGAACCGGGGTCATAATGAAGGCACCACCCACACCCAGAAGACCACTGGCAAAGCCGGCAACCATACCGGTCGCCATCAAGATGATGATATAAGGTATTGTCACTGGATTATCTTCCTTTCATCGCAAGGTTGTCTTCCATCATAGCATTCGTGGCAAGGGTCAGTAAACACCACGACTGCAATTTCTGTCCTTGCTTTGCTTTAAATCCACCTATTTAACAAATCGCACCTTCAAATATTGCCATAACCGGGTTAAATGTGGTATAATGTATGTTTAGAGAATTAAAACCTTTAAGTTAGTCCGGAGAGGCTGATAAGGGGGAAATGAAAAAGGAAGCTAACAGGCAGAACCTCTTGTCAGCAGGACAAGAGGTTTTTTTATGGCTAAAAAAACTATAATGACCCCAGAGGATATAAGACGAACTCTGGCTCGCATTGCTCACGAAATTATAGAGCAAAATAAGGTCATTGAGCAGTTGCTATTAGTCGGCATGCGAACCCGCGGTGTGCCTCTAGCCAAACGGCTGGCAGCTAATATTGAACACTTTGAGGGAATAAAAATACCTGTTGGTGCTTTGGATTTCAGCCTGTACCGCGATGACCTTCCCTCATTAAATTGGAAACCTGTCGTTCAACACACCAACATTCCGGTTAACACTGACAGCAAGTCCATAGTATTGGTTGATGATGTCCTCTATACCGGGCGCAGCACTCGTGCCGCTATGGACGCTCTTATTGACCTGGGGCGACCCCAATCAATCCAGCTAGCAGTGCTTGTTGACCGTGGACATCGCGAAATGCCAATACGGGCCGACTATGTAGGTAAGAATATGCCTAGCTCCAGATACGAGGAGATACAGGTTCAACTTTTCGAAACCGACGGCATTGATGAAGTGGCCATCGTAAGTCCAGCCAACAACAAGCATCCCAGCAATGAACTGAAAAAGATGGTCACTTAAAGGAGGAATTGCCATGACTTTAGCTAATAGAAGCCTGGTAACCATAGATGATTTATCCAATGGGGAAATAGAAGCCCTGTTTTCCCTGGCTAACGAGATGTCAGATTCTACTGATAAGCAGTTTGGTTTGTGCCAGGGTAAAGTTATGGCAAGCCTGTTTTTTGAGCCCAGCACTCGGACGAGGCTGTCATTTGAGGCAGCAATGCACCGACTGGGAGGCAGTGTTATAAGTGCCGCTGACATAAAGGCGACTTCAATGGCTAAAGGTGAAAGTATTGCCGATATGGCGCGAGTGGTCGGGAGTTACGCCGATATAATTGTCATCCGACACCCCTGGGAAGGAGCAGCTAAGTTAGTTGCCGACTACGCTGGTGTACCGGTAATAAATGCCGGTGACGGTGGTCATCAACACCCAACTCAGACCTTGTGCGACCTTTATACCATCAAAAAAGAAAGGCATACCATCAAGGGACTAAAGATTGCCCTGTGGGGAGACCTGAAATATGGGCGAACCACACATTCCCTGATATTCGCTCTGGCTCGGTTCGGTGCCACCATTCTCTTTCGTTCCGCACCAGGCCTTGAGGTACCGGTACATGTCTTGGAAAAACTAACCGCCGAATATGGAGGTGAGCTGAAAAAGTATGAGGCCCCAGACCAAGCCACCAAAGGGGGGCTTTTCCCTCTGGATGCCATATACATAACACCAAGTGAACCACATCAACTGGCGATGATAACTGACCTCAGTATTCAAGTGGAGCTGGAGACAGGTGTTGACGCCCTTTATGTTACCCGACCTCAGAAAGAGAGATTTGCCGATACTGAAGAAGGTCAGGAACTGAAAAAACACTATCCGGTAGTTGATAAGAAACTCCTCAAGGAAAAGGAGTTTAAGAAAACACTGGTTATGCATCCCCTGCCCCGTGTTGATGAGCTAGCCTATGAGCTGGATGCCGACTCACGGAGTATGTACTTTAAGCAGGCGGCGTGGGGGGTACCGGTCAGAATGGCGCTCATTACCCTCTTGCTGGGGGCTAAGGACATATCCGTTCCTAAAGAATCCGATTCCTTTATCCCCAAATTTGATTATCCCGTGTACCGGCGAGAGTCTGGTATCAGGTGCCCCAACCCGAGATGTGTGTCAACACAGGAAACGGAAATAAAGTATCTTAAGCCTGAGTTCAAAATCGTAAGCCGTAAGCCGTTGACTCTGAGGTGTCCCTATTGCGAGCATGGATTCGAGCCCAAATATGTTGCCAGTTCAGACTGGCATGAAGGTATATTGGAGACCAAAAAATACCACAGTGCTGACAGCCACTGGACAAGAAAAATCAGACCGGAAAACTTGATTATTTTCAATTCGGAAAGTGATGCTGAGGCTCATGGTTTCAAGCCCAGCCATTATGTCAAAACGGGTCACTAGAGTAAAACAATGAAGCAACTGCTTATACAGAACGGTCATATAGTTGACCCCAGCCAGGGAATAGATGAAATTGGCAGTTTACTTATTACCGATAATAAGATCTCCTGGCTGGGGCGAGGAGAACAAGCCCCACCCCACCCCAGTTGTGTTATCCTTGACGCCAAAGGGCTAATGGTCTGCCCCGGCTTTATTGACCTTCACTGCCATTTAAGGCAGCCCGGCTCCGAGGAAAGTGAGACCATTGCTACCGGCACCCGAGCTGCCGCCAGAGGTGGCTTTACCACTATCTGTTGCATGCCCAACACCAATCCACCCCTGGATAACCCGGCTGCTATAGATTATGTCAAGTCAATAGCATCATCTGAGGGTGTGGTTCGGGTTCTACCTATAGGCTGTGTCACCAAGGGTAGAAAGGGAGAGGAATTAGCTGAGCTAAGCGAACTGAAATCAGCCGGGGTGGTGGGCTATAGCGATGACGGTAGCCCGGTGTCCACTTCCCGCCTGATGCGTCAGGCATTAGAGTATAGCCTTGCCCTTGATTTGCCCATTATCGACCACTGTGAAGATACCGCCCTGTCCCGGGGTGGGTCTATGAACGAAGGTGTAATATCAGCTAAATTAGGTCTTAAAGGGATACCGGTTCAAGCCGAGGAGATTATAGTTGCCCGTGACCTGGCTCTGGCTCAGCTTACCGGGGGCTGGCTCCACATTGCCCACGCTTCCACCGAGGGTTCGGTTGACCTTATTCGTCAGGCGAAGAAACAGGGTATTCGGGTAACTGCCGAGGTTACCCCTCACCACCTCACCCTCACCGAAGAAAAGGTTATTGGCTACAATGTTAACGCTAAAGTAAATCCGCCACTGAGAACCAAGCGAGATAACGAGGCTCTTATCCAGGGTCTCAGGGAAGATGTGATTGATATTATTGCCACCGACCATGCCTCCTGGACTGAAGACGAAAAGAACTATGAATTTGCCCTGGCTCCCTGCGGTATCAGTGGCTTTGAGACAGCACTGGGCAGTCTGATGAGCCTGGTGCATAATGGACAGTTAACGCTAACCACCCTTATCGCCAAGCTCACCTTTGAGCCAGCCAGGATTCTCGGCAGCAAGTATGGTCAACTGGGCACACTGGCTATCGGCGCCCCGGCTGATGTTACCCTCTTCCACCCCGGTATGGAATGGGTGGTGGATACAAAAAATTTCGCCTCCAAAGGCAAGAATACGCCTCTGGCTGGCTCTACCCTTAACGGCAAGGTAATGGCTACCATATCCAGCGGAAAGCCCGTTTATAAAGATGACTCTATTACAATAAAGGAGAGCTAGAAAAAAGCAAAACTCCCCTTCTTGGGAGAAAATATAAAAGGGAAGTCCTAGAGGGACGAAGTCCCTCTTCAGAAAAATATCCCCTTTCACATTAACAAAGAAAGAAGGAAAGTTTGAAAGGACAAAAATTTTATCTATGAGAAACCCTATCCCCTTTATCCCCTTCCCCTTGGCAAGGGGAAGGGGAAGAATTAGGAAGAGAGGCTTCGCCTCTCTTCAACTTACCTGAGCTTGATAAGGGAAGATTAAGAGGGGGATGAAGGGGGATTTATGCTACCCTATAATGGAAACTTGAAACAGTATTCCAGGCAACTCAGAGAGAATATGACCGATGCCGAGAGGCATCTCTGGACAAAGATAAGGAGGAAACAAGTAAAGGGATACCAGTTTTACCGGCAGAAACCCATAGGTGATTACATCGTCGACTTTTTCTGCCCAAGGGCAAAGCTGGTTATCGAAGTTGATGGCAGCCAGCACTTTTCTGATGAGATGACTGAGTATGACAGAATAAGGAATGAGTACCTGAGTAGTCTTGGTTTGAGAGTACTAAGATTTACTAACGCCGATGTACTGGCACATATCGAGAGGGTCGTTGAGAGTATAGAGGGGAAAATCCCCCTTAGTCCCCCTTTTACAAAGGGGGAGAAATAGGTGACCATTTGCCGAAGAAACAGGGTAACTTCTCCCTTTCTTAAAGGGAGAGCGAGAGGGATTT
>DATKVW010000036.1:0-14739 GCA_035529875.1 Dehalococcoidales bacterium
GCTAGTATTATTCCAGCGGTAACCACAGTTTTAGTGTTCTTCTCCATGTTAACCTCCTAACATTCTTTATAGAATATTTGATCATATCATCTTCCCTGCTATCATCTTGGCTCCCATGTTAGCAGATTTGTCTTCAATACCGCCTTCGTCGGCGCCCGGAGCAATTGCAAGTAATTGAGCCACCCAATATCCTGAAATAGTAGAAGTTGCTGTCCCATCCCCTGTTGCTGTAGTTTGAAGTCTTTTAGCAGAGCCCATAGCCATTGATATGGGAACTGCGTTATCCCACCAAAAGTCGTAGGCTTCTACCCAGGCACCAGGGTTATCGTTTACAATAGCATAGCCTAAATAAGTAGATAAAGTGTTATTACCGACAAGCAGACAAATCAAACAATTGGCTACGGTCGGTGTAATCTCAGGAGAAGTTGGTGTAACACTTTGAAGAGCTGGTGCATCTCCATTGCTGGCGTTTATAGGTGTTACGGGGTCATGTCCGGTAAAAGCTGATATCGCTCCCAGGTGGTAAGTAGCGTCAACATAAGTGAACGTAAAATCAGCAGCAGCTACATCAGCGGCATCGGCTATCTTCCAGCATAGACGACCCTTTACGGTACCATCAGTATATCTTATTAGAGCAAAGCCTGCTGGCATAGATTGTATTACTGAAGCACCACGAGTAACGACATGGGCTACCATCAAATCGCCAATTGTTAAACCCGCGGGTTTGACGATAATACAAGTTGCGGTATTAGCCCCTGGGCTTACACCAACAGAACGTAAAGCTATTGCCATTTATCTTTCCTTATACCGAATACCATATTCTTATCCCCATCTGGATATCGTTAAAAATGATGAAGTCTCCATCAGCTTTTCTCAGTAGCCACTGGAAGGTATAGCTGTCATCGTCATCGACCTCGCCAGCAATATCCAACTGGCCGATGAAAACATCTCCACCCTCCCTGCCCAACGCAGTAAATGTAAACTGGTTATCAGCGAAGTTGATAGCGTCAATATATGCCCCTCCGGCGGTCTCTTTAACCTGTATGACCTGGCTTGTGGCGGCTACGGTTGCGCCGTCCAGCGCGTTGGCGCCATCATAGGTGTTTTCTACCATCCTGAACTTGAACATGCCGATAGCCCTGACTATGGTAGCACCAGCAGGTAGATCTGCTACGGAAACTGTGGGCGTGATAACCAATGTGGCTGCAATAGCCGGCACCTGGATTTCCTCCTGCGGGTTACTCCAGAAGTCCATCGAGAAGAGCATTCTACCCTGACTCGTTATTATGGTGCCTATCTCGATATCAATGTAGCCTGCAATGGTAACTAAATCAGCAGCTATCGACGCCCCTGCCGGTGCTCCGATTCTTGTGTATATAGCCTTCGCCATACTGCCTGTGCCAGGCAATATAACAAAGTCATCACCGTTTGCGGGCACATCAGTCCATATATCCTCTGCACTAAAGGCTACGTTTTTGGCTCCTCCAGCGTAATCATTGATGGCATGAGCCTGCCCAGCGTTGGCTCCACTGATGAACATGAGGAGCATACCGTTATAATGGTCATCGGTGGCTTCAGTGAGGTCTGTGTCAAAATCCGCTATGGCAGGGCCGGCATCACTTACAGCCCCCGGGACGGCTATACCCGCTGTGATAAGAGCCTTTACATATCGCATAAGGCTGGCGTTAGCCACGGCAGCGTAAAGTGCGGTATCGGTTTTGTTACCAATCACATCACGCTCAAGAATATTGGTCCCCACATCGGCGGCCGGAACACTGAGGTCATTGATTATATCCGCCAGGTTGGGGTGAATGATAATCATAATGTCGCCGATACCAACTGGGGCAGTATAAGCCGCTGTGGTAAACACGCCCAGGTTGGTGTAAGCGGTTACTGTCTGAGTCTCATGCTGGGGTGCAGCTCCGGCTCCGCCGGCATCCCAGAATACATAGGCATCCCAGCCAACAAAGCAGGTTTCTCCATACCCGGCTAATCCATCGATAGTGAATTGGTTGGCACCCGGT
The DNA here is from genome assembly GCA_035529875.1 of Dehalococcoidales bacterium. Lineage (GTDB taxonomy): Bacteria > Chloroflexota > Dehalococcoidia > Dehalococcoidales > DATKVW01 > DATKVW01. The sequence goes on from DATKVW010000036.1 coordinate 2,025, forward strand.
ACGGCCGTAACTACTCCATAATAAAATCCACCTTGTATGTCACCGGTAATAGTAGATAAATAATCCCTTATCGCCTCAAGAGAATCTGTCAACTGGTCGAAGGTTTCCGAGGCGTCTTTATTCATAATTCTAGCTAGTTTAGCTATAATGTCCACTATTTCACCTCCAATAGTCTTAATAAACCTGCGTCATCAATAATAACGGGCAGTGCCTCGTCAACCAGGGTAGAAAATGTTACGTCCTTGCCATAAAATATCCCACTTGGGTTAGTGAATACTGCCCTGTAGTGATAGCTTGTGTCCATGGCCAGGGGAGCCAGTCTCTCAAAGTGCGTGTCAAGGCTGGCAAAACCGCTCACCCACCCGGTCCGCTGTCCATAATCCTTTGTCGCTCCCCACTCGAACCGAACATTACCCGGCGTTCCGCCGTCGCTTACAACCATCAGGTTGGCTACAGCAGAATTCTCGGTAATTGAGGTCGCCGGCAGGGTTGCTACTTCCGTGGAGGCCGGGGAACTGCTTGAAGTAAACGACATGCCGGCGCCATAGACGGTAGCTAACACGTTGGTGGCAAATGCTCGATAATAATAAGTGATGCCTGGGGTAAGCCCTGCTATTGCCATCGGGAACCCCTGGCCGGTTGTCCTCATTAGTGTAGCTGTTGTATTGCCGTAAGCTGCGGTCAATCCCCACTCGTAACCGCATTGGCAGGGAATGCCTCCATCATCGGTGAGCATACCGTTCAATGTCTTCCAGGTATCTGATGGGCCGGTTGCCGCCAGGGTTTCAACCGCCGGCATGAATACCGGCGGGCTCGGTCCTGTCGGGGCAACCATCGTATCTACGATATCAAACCAACCGTAAAGATAGGGGATTACAAGATAGCCGTCCCTGGTCACATCTGCGCTCACATTATAAACCGAGTTTCTGTGAACTTCTACATAGTCTTTGTGAGTGATTGCCCCTGTGAAGGGATCCACATTGACTATCTCCACTATACCCCAGTCGTTGAGCTTCTCGCGGTAAGTTATATGGTAAACACCACCCGGGTTAAGGTCTAATATCTGCCAACTGTCGGCAGCACCATGTATACAGTTTATCTGGGATAGAACTCCCGTCACTACTCCGGCGGCATTTACCTGAAGCGTAGCAAACCTGCCTTGTGTAAGAGGCCCTGAATAAGCCATCAGGCACATGCCGTCAATATTACATATAGAGCCAAGAATCTCATTAGCCTCGTTGGATTCCCCTAGCCCCACATCAAGGTCGTAGCTAGCCAGGGGAGCCGATATAGCGCCGGTCGGTGATATAGTATACGTGGTTAGATAAGTAGGGGTGCCAACGGCATCCGAGACATATATAAGTCCATAGATATTATCCCTGATGTACCTGAAAGTCCAAGGGGTCAGAGCAGCAGCCTGTATTAATATCTCTTCGTCTATCATGGCGCCAATAGTCCCATCGGCTGCCACCGGGTATGTCTTGATGTGAAAATCAGTATCCAAAGCCCGCAAATAGACTAATGCAATGCAGGTACTGGCAACACCCCAGCCAGACTTAATACTACAGATATGTGGGATGAATATGTCACCGACAGCGAACGCGGCTGTGCGAACAGTGCCAATCGTCCCATCATCTGCTATTACTATTGTCACCAATGTAGTTTGCCTGTATACCAGGCAGAACACATTGGTATTCTCCAGGCGACAAGCATCAGGGTGTGTGCCTACCCAATTAGTAGTTAGAGTCTGCTTGTCGATCAGGGCAATGGTAGCGCCGTCATCTGAGACATTTATCGTACTTAAAACTATGTCTTTGAATATTGCATTCTCTGTGTGGAAAACTGCGTATACGTTCCTCGCTACCTCAAAGATGTGGATACACGTATCAGCGCCTGCTCCGGGCATCCAACCTTTGATGCTGAAGGTAAGGCTTTGTAGTACTGTTCCTCTGGTTCCAGGCGGCATATCATCGCTCCTTTAGCTTAACCCTAAGATCTTTGCCGCATAGAATTCACACTCTATTGACAGCAGGGCACCAGCCGTTTGCCTCATTGAAATCTCGACTCCATAGACGTCTGGAATAGCCGGCATCGTTACAGAGGGGTGGTTTGCCGGCTGGGCATCGTCATAAGGAAACTGATCATGGTTGACAAATGCGCCACCGGGCACAACTATCTTCCTAGCTCTGATATCTATGTGGTCACCGGCAATCATAGTAGAGAGATTAATCTTTGCCCCGCCGAATAAATAGGCAATGGTGGACACAGATAAGTCTGTGTAGACAACCTGCCAGGCTACTGTCATTGTCTTTGAGCCGGACTGGGCTGACCTTCTCAGTGCTAGCATGGGTGGCATCGATTGACCTCCTGCCATTATCCACCTCCTCCCTTCTGCTCAACCGTCAGACAAGCGAAACAGCCGGCCGCATTGGCGCCGACATAGATCTGGTTAGCATTCTTAACGTGGTACCATACGATTTCATTAGGTATCAGCGGCCATGACTGGTTGATGCTGCCGCTGGCAGACAGAGATTCGCCGACCTGGAGCCAACCCGGGTTTAGCGGGTAGGCTTTTATTACCAACGCCATGCCATCGGGAATCAAGACGTCCGGCAGTTGAGTCCCTGTTGGCACTATCTGTACCCGTAATGATCTTATCCCTATGGCATTCTCGGGCCATCCTCGTCCACTACCTAAACTGAGTTCATTAACGGCATTGATTATATCCAAGGTGTTTTGGTCGACATGATCAGCCGAAAGGGCAATAGCTACTATCAGTTCAACTACCTCAGAAGGTATTGTGCCATCTCCTGGAGCAGCCCCTACCTTTTTACTGGCTGCTATCCAGGCCATAACTGCGGCTACTGCAGCGGTGGTGCTCATGCCCAAGACTACCTTGTCGGATTTTTGGTCCGCCATGAGTCACCTCCTTTAGCCTATTATCGCCACTGAAATTTGAATATCGATTGTGCCTAAAGCTACCAGTGTCGCGGGCCACGCCGTGATGTTGGCAAAGGCTTCGGCCTCGATCAGGTCGGTCTCAGGCCCGTAGGAATCCATAAGTAAATTGAAGCTGTCCAGCGCGGGCAGCAGGGCAATAAAACCAGCGGCAACGCCGGTGCCGATATATACCTGGGTATTACCAGCAGTGTTGTTGAACAGTTGAACCTTTACTATCTTGACCGACTTAACGCCTATCAGCTGGCCAGCAAGTACGGGTATGGTGAAGACCACCGCGGCGTTGGCTTGGAGGGCGGCGGCAAGGTTAACAATGGGTCCGGGAACAATTATTCTTTCTTTAGTAATCATGACATTATCTCCTTTAATCCCCCATAGCTCTTCCGGAACACCAGACGTGCGTGCACGGCTCTTTTCCGGTCTTCAGGGCTTCTACCAGTGCAGGATTCTTGGCAGCGCCCTCTGTTAGAGAGACGGTGTGGAAGCGGAAACCTATGGCGATGATGCGGACAGCCCCCAGTACGAAGGCGTGGCCATTGACCGCCTCAAAAGCGGGGCGATTGTCCTCCCATACCGCTATCTCAGTTGACACGAGGTTTGGATCACGGTTAACAATATTCATATCAACCGGGACCTGAATGTTGCGGAGCTGGTACTTCGAAATACCCGCGGGATGATAAAGTCGTATCTGGGCATCGTCTATCGGGTACCAGCGGAAGAGACCGAACTCGTGATCGGCCATTTCAAGGTTTACAGCGTTCACCCGCCCGCTGGCAGTGACGGCCGCCAGGGCGCCTATATCAAGGCACTGAAACGGTGGTATCGCTTCGAGGAAATCTACCTTGCGGTAATAGACGGCTGCTGTGTAGTGGATGGCCACATTTTGGTTTTGCAGGGCAACGGGATCAATCATCCCTTCCTGCGCTTTGAAGATATACAAATCAGGCATATCAACCCTCCTTCTATCTATATTATTAGGCTGAACCTTAACTTTAACTTTATGAAGTAGGGGAGGAGAGTTGCCCCTCCCCTACTTATTTGTTGGGCTATAACGTTACAATTGCTGTGGGCGTTAATTTCCGGTAAACGCAGAACAGTTCACCACTCCAGGATACCCCTGTTGCAAATGTGAAAACGATTAAGCCGGGACCAGCCGGCTGAAGACCGCAAAGGAAGCCTTGGGGGTGAAACAGTGCGATCGTCAACGGGATAGCTAACGCATTGACCAGGGTACCGGCGACGTTTAAGCAAGACGCGAAAACACCACCAACAGCAGCGTTGATAGCGACCGCGCCTGCAAAATCGGTGGCTATACCATTTACGGTGATATCGACAGTCTCTGCGCCATCCGTTGCGGTCTCAAAGCCGCCGAGTGCCGTTATCAACACCGGTCCGTTTCTAACGTTGAAGACGGTGTACGCACCTACCGCAGTGGTGTATATCTGGTTCGGCCTGTATGCAACGCCCTCTGCCTGTAGTGCCATAGCTTTCATTTGTGCTTGAAAACTCATGTTATTCCTCCTACCACCTATTTATTTAAAATTATGCGACTGTGATTACTGCAGTGGGCGACAATTTCTGGTAAACTACACACCACTCCATATTCAGCGACGTGCCTATGCCGTAAGTGGCGACGATGACACCAGGACCGGCCGCCTGAGTACCTACAATCATACCCTTCGGTGATAACAGCGCATCGGTCATAGGTTGACCCGCAACGTTGGTCAGTGTACCGGCTACGTTCAACGGTACCCAGACAATAGTGCCGACGGCACCGTTACAGGCAACTGCGGCGGCTTCACCAGCTATTGTGTTCAGGGTAGTGGCAATGGTTGTAGCGCCGACCGCTGCGGCGGTGATACGACCTACAAGCGCCGTAACCCTTACCGGCCCGCTAATATTGAATATAGGGTAGGCACCGGTACCGAGGAAGGCGACCAGGTACTCCTGTGCCGGCCTGTACGCAACGCCCATAGTCTGTTGCGCCAGGGCTTTCATTGTTGATTGAAAACTCATTTTATTCCTCCTACCACCTTAATGATTATCTTAGATTTGACTTTTATGCTACGACCTGGCCTCCACTCTCGAACAGGAAGTTATGGATATGAACCCGCTCGCCAATGGCGGTTGCAGCCCGTGCCATAACCTGAATGGCGAATGCGTCCTGCGGGTCAATGACTACCGGCTCGGAGAAGAATGCATCTTCCTCGTCCCTTACGGCCATGGGCTCCAAATCGAACTGTGCCTGGATATTACCGGCAGCGCCTCCCCTTCTAAAGATAAGGCGTGAGACCGGGAATATTGGGTTAACAGACTCGACTGAGATGCCGTAGCAGACCATTAGCCTGCCTGCCGGAAGCGTGTAAGCCGGGAGTGCGTTCAAGGCGCTATAGACCGTGCCGACAGCGGCAAGGGCCACTGTTAGCCATGAGTCCTGGGCAGCCGCTGCCACGAAATCTGTCAGGGGAGCCAGCTCGCGCTGGTCAACGGATTCCGGCCAATCGCCTGTCTGGATAAAGCTTTTAATTGCATTTACCCTGGCGGTTTTATTGGCCAATGGGATACCTTGCAGCCCGGGGATATCAGAGGTGACATCACCGATACCCTTGGTTACACATCTTTCCAGTCCGGCAGCCAGGGCCTTCATCCGGTAAGATCTTTTGTCGCTCAGCGACATGTCATTGGACATTACTACGTAATTTCTTGAAGACATAAGTGTATACCTCCTTCTGTCTCATGCAATTGCGTCCTAGTTATAGATTTAGGGCGCAATTAATAAGCTGCTGCTTGTTCAAATTCGGGTTGATAGCTGCGGGTTATTACCTTGCTAACCGGCCTCTTCAGTTGGACTGATTTCTGTGTAACAGTCCCTAAGCCACGCGCTCGCTCGTAGATTTTCTTAGCAGCCCAGGGGAACGAGGCAATACCAACATTCTTGGCAAAGTCTCCGCCCCATCCCATAAGAGCACTAAGATACCCACCGCCAGCAACTACGTAGGCAAGGGGTTCATTCCAATCTGGAGCAACGGTTTCCGAAGTCAGGTCAACGGTAACAACGGCGAGAGGTGCAACTAAATCGTTGACTAATCTTATTGTCATCTGCACACCTTCTATAGTGGACCGCAATCCCGGACAATAGAAAGAGGGGCCGCCTCAGAACATCATCCGAGATTGCGGCCCCTCTTGTATTTCTATTTGTACCCCGTCCGACCTTTGGATCCTCTATATATTTGTCCCCGGGGCTACTGGTATTCTTTTTAACACATTATATGCTGTTTGTCAACTATTTTTTCTTTTTAGTTACAGCAGCTGTTACAACCAGCAGAGCTCCAGCTGCTAAAGCGATAGCTACTATCGGAAATTCTTTTCCTTCATCTGGCTCTTCTCCATCGTCGGGTATTCCCTCCACTTTGATGGTGATAGGTCCATAATAGACTATTTCATAATCAGAGGAAAGGTCTCCTTTATAGCATTTTATGGATATAAAGCCATTAAGATCATAGCCCGGCATAACATCTGGACCTACGGTGATCATATCGCTGAAGGATCTACCTTCCTTGCCAATAATGTAATGTGTTGGGGTTACTCCCCCCAAGCCATCTAGGGTGATTTCAACTCTGGCATACCATCCGTTAAGGACTTCCCACCAAGAGGAAGTATGCACATAGTAAGCTACTACCAGTTGTATCGGTAGCCCTACTTTTATACTGGTTGGTACAATTGAATATAATGTCCCGGAGAATACACCCATTTTACTTCCTCACTAAAACTATGCCCAGTACTGTGGCCAGGGCTACACCACCTACTATTAACAAAGTATTTCCTTCCAACCAAGACTCATCCCCGTCTGGCAGTTCTTCATCATCTGGCGGTTCTTCGCCATTGCCATTAACGACTGTGAAGCCAAAGGTGCCATGAATGTCTAAGATCCATTCGGTACCGTCGTGGTACCAAACACCATAGGCAAGCTGTGTGTTTGTAGCCGGCATTACAAAACTGGTGCTGAATGTTATTGATGCCCCCTGGTCAATTATAACCTGGTCGGGACTAAATACAACGGGCTGTCCGTTAATGTCGTTTGCTCCCGCCCATATCACCAGGGGTCCGCTAGCCTTACTGGTAACAACAAATGAAACACTTACAACTGTTCCTGCATGAGCAGTTTGCGGTCTTGTAACGCTTGTTATATAGAGGTATTCGTTCATATGCCCTCCTGCTTCCTGGGTTTACTTTCAATCGATGGCTTTGGTTTAGCAATCAAATATACCATACCAATTAATGTAATACCGACAATGCCTGCGACTGCAAAACTCATCGCGGTTGCACCGGCAGGGCCGAGATATTCAAAAATCTGTTTTACCTGTTTAATGGTATGGTAAATTACAAATAAAGCGATTATCACTAAAACGGCGACGATAATCAATCCCCAGGGCAGGGCGTTTCCCGTAGTATCTGAGGCTACCACCCTGCAGTAATAATCGGTTTGAAAAGTAGGCGAGCGGTCTTCCCATAGATAATACTCTAAGACAATTTGCCCTTGCTTTTGCAGCTCTATGATATGAGCTTCCATGTGCTTGATAGCATCTTGTCTGGCGCCCCACTGATCCGGCTTTCCAATAGAGAAAGTATAATCACACTGCTCAGCAGGACCCCGGTAGCTGCTGTTCATTGTTTTCTCGTATATTTTGTCCCAAGCCATAATTAAACTACCTCTTGCCGCCCCTTCTCTTCCAACCGCTCCTTAATTTTATCATAATGGACAGCTTCCTCTAAGCCTACGTGTTCATATAATTCAGAAGTCTTTTGATCTGACTTTGACCTCGCCTCCCTGGCTCTTGCCCTGTAATTGGTACTGGCTATATTCTCCTCCCGCGCACTTGCAACCAAGCCCTGGGTAATAGACTCCGGGCTGCCGGCTCGCGGGCATAATTCAAGCTTCTTTAATTGCTCTTCTAGCACCCTATAATTATCATAGCTAGCCATATCTTCAATAATTCGCTGGTTAATTTCTTCTTCTGTCGGGTCAGTGGGTATTATTCTCCCTTCCGATTTGGCGAGACCTAACAATCCCAATGTATCCCTACTCCGTCTTATTTCTGTCTGCGCAGTGTAACTAGCCTCTTTAACTGCCGTAAAGAGCATATCCCTTACAAGTTCATCCATGCAGGAACAGGTCTTACTAAGAGTTTTAATATGTTCATGTATCTGCTCTTGCTCTGCCACTATTTGCCTCCGTGCCCGATGGTCCCACCCGGGCCTCTTTTCTCAAACATGTTGTCCGCTGCGCCCCTTAACGATGGACTTAAAAGCTCTGTATCAGTGCCCCAGATATAGCCACACCCGCCATCATTCTCATAGGCCACCAGGGCGCCCCCCCTGCCTACCATGGCAAAGGCTATTATATCCTTGTCAGCTGTCTTTGTATGAAGAGCCAGCTCCGAGCTGGGAACTTTGAAGTCCGCATCTTTTACAATACCCTTAAGGTTATCTCTGAATACAACGGGGGTGGTTAGATTATATGACTCGAGGTCGCGTATCAGGCTCATGCCCGCGGCTATACAACTCTTTTTATCTACGTTTATATTCGACTTGGCAACAGGATTATCTATGAATCCCTCCCTGACAAGATTGCCCTGAAATCTGGTTTCAAACTCTCTCGCTTCCACATTGTGCTTCATCGCATATTTAATAGACTCATCTGACATTGGTGGTATCTTCCCTTTGCTTTCTTCTGTCATTACTTGCCTCCCTCGATATAAACTTGGTCCAGATAAGTAGTCAGCCAGGTTGAGAAACAAGCTGTGTATGGTTCCATTACGGTTCTCCCCTTAATTGCCCAGACCTGCTGGTCGTTGAACAAGTGAACTGATTCATACCTGTGTGCCAGCTCTGCTAATACCATAACAGGACCACTATCCTTTGTCGCCTCGACTATATAGTCCTGATCATTCATCCTAACCTGAACCCAGGCATGCCCGCCGGCCTTACCGTTATAAAGATTCCCCAGAACGCAATGAACACTATCTGCATCCATATCTCTCCGGATTAATGATGCCAGTAGAAATGCTTTGTTAGCACAGTTCCCGACCTTTGTGCAAATTGTCATCGATGGATCGCACCAAAGGTCGTTTTGTCTCTCGGTTTTATTTTCGATACGCAGCGTACCGCTTACAAATCTCTTGTACTTTACCTCAGATGCAACCCACTGCCAGCACGCCACCACCCGGTCTTCAATCGAAACAAGGCTGGAAGTAAGCCCATCATGTAATTCACAAACCTCTAGGGAGCTGGGGGTTACAAACTCGGTGAGCCACTTGCCCTCACCAAAGAACCTCGAGGACATAGGCTGGTCGTCTATCTCTATCATGTCATAATTTATTGCCACGCCTATTCCTCCTCATCTGAATAAACTAATTCCACCTGCCCGCCAGGCTTACCGAGCGCATTAGCACCAAGAACCACACCCGACACGAGAAGTACTAATACAAATATGGCACCCAGCGCCTTAAACTCTGTTTTCTGCTGCCTTTGCGCTGCCCAGTACTCCAAAGACCTTTTTGGTGGCTCCTTCAACGCCATAAAGCTACTCCTTAAAAGTCTTTAAGCCGACAGGCGCTCTCTAGCCTTCTTCTCAAGCCACTGCGCACCGCCGGAAGTCGATGCTATTATGGCGGGGCCAACAACAATACCAATGCCTAATCCTAAAAGAAATGCAAACATGGGAGTTGGTATGGTGACGTCGGAGATAGGTCCGGAGACAGCTTCATTGACAGTTTCGCAGCTGGGGCAGGATACTTCTCGGCCTACACGTCCGACTACGATGGGGAAAGAGCATTCCACGCATGATCCAGTCATTTGCTCCACCACCTTCCAATAAACAAAATGGGACCGCATGTCCACGGCCCCTGATGTAAACTAATAACACAAAATCAGATATTTGTCAAGACCCAAGTTCCCGGCGTATTATCTCAGCCTGCCTTACCAGCCAGTTCCTGGCCTTTCTCCAACCAAGGAAGAGCGAGGCTATCTTAGGACTTTCCTCTTTTATGGCATTTATAGCCCACTCTGCCGTAAGCCAACTCAGATCGTTGAGGCTGGAAGCCATCTTCTTTGCCATCGCTTGGTGCTTCGGCTCAAGCCTATCCCAGAGAGATTCATTCTTCTCGATATAGGCAATGAGTTCGTCTATCGGCACCTTGCCTATATACTCAATGATTAACCCCTTGGCCATATCCGGCACAAACTGAGCACCCAGCCCCATAAGCGCAGGAGCAGCCATCTCTTTAATCTTGTTAATAACGCTGCTAACAACTCTAACCACTATTCTTCTTCTCCTTCTTCAACTTCTTCAGCTTCAACTTCTTTCGCTCTCCCCACCCTCTTAACCTTTAGTTTCAGGCCACAGCCTGCGCATACTGCATGGGTTGCAGTCGGACCAATAGCCACTACCTGGCCACAATCCTTGGTCGGGCAGTTAAACTCGCCATCCTCATTTACACCGGCTTCCACATGGCTGGGGCCCTCAACGGTCTGTCCGCCACCCTTACTTCCGCCTGCTTTTATCCCGCTGGCAAAAGCCCTCCCAATCAATTCAGGAGTTTTTGCAAACAAGTCTGTCTGCCTTTTTTTGTTAGCAACTTCCTCTGCCTGTAGAGCGATCTCCTGGGCATCTCTACGTTCTTGTCTTGTATAATCCCTGTCCTCCATCTTCATCCGCTCCCTGTGTTCCCTCTCGGCCCTGGCATTATCCAAATCCATCTTCTTAAGTTGGATTAAAACAGTTGGGTCAGTGCCCGCACCAGCCGCGGGTCTCGATAAACCTAATCTCTCCGCCAACTTCTCGACCTTATCCAACTCGTCCAGCGCATCCTTTTCAGGAGCCTTTCCCGCGGCAACACCCTCAATAGTTTTGGTAAGTGTCGCCATCTGGAGAGTAAAGTTTTCCTGGACACTTTTTAATGTTACCTCCGCTAATTCCTTCTCCTTCTGCCTCAACGCTTCCTCTTTTTCCTTCGCCTCTTGTTTCAATCTATCATTTTCCTGCGCTAAGTAGGCCTGCGAATCTTCTGCTCTCTGCTCTGCCTTCCTCTGGCTCTCCATCACGTCTATCTTACCGACTACCTGGACCCCGGTCTCACTGCGTCCACCGGCTCCCTCCGCATCCCTCTCCGCTTCCTTTTTCTTCGCCTTTTCTTTAGCCATCTCGGCTTCATGCTTTGCTTCCGCCCTTTCCTCCTCCCTTTCTAGCCTCTTCTTTTCATGATCATCCTTTGTACTTTTCAAGGCATCCGATATTTCTATTGTATTCTCCCCCCTGGTACCCATTCCCATCATGTATTCCTTACTCAACTTTTTGCCTCCTCCTTTTGATTTGTTTGTATCAAACCTAGTTCCAGCCCCCGGCCCGCGAACATATCCTCGATAGCATCATCTATAAAATCACCTAAGGTCAGTTCATCGCCACGGCCTTGCTGCATTGTTCTCGCAACCTGGTATAAAAGCATACTCTTAGTCGATATGCTCACTTGAACAATAAGACCCTCTCCCGCCACACTACTGAGCTTTTCCTTCAAGGTCTTACCCTCGCCATTCCCACCAGCAGCCTTTATTATCCCGACTGTCTCCTTGGATCGGCTCTCGATTGACTTAGCCTCAGTTCCCTCTTCTTCCTCTTCCGCCTCAGTTACGATTGGTTCAGCCTTAGTTTCTGCTGACTTCACAGCCTCCGGTTTTTCTTTTATTCCTGCGACCGACTCTCCTCCAGGGAGTGTAGTCTTACCCACAATACGAGTTGTTCGTACTGTTCCTGACCTAAGGGCTCTCCAGTCCGACATATATGTATTCCTCGTGGTTGACTTAAGCCCGAGATCTCTAACTTCCTTACTGCTCGCCCCATGCCCTTTATCGAACAATGCAAATGCCTTATCTCTATTAGACTCAGTTTTAGTTGCAGTCACGATTAATTACCTCCAAACTTAGGCTATACGATACACGGTAAACTTAAGTGTTAGCCTCAGCGCTTTTAAGCTCTTTTTAAGTTTTACCCCCCATATTACCCACAATTCACGTAAGAACTACTTAACAATTATACAGTACTCTGTCAATACCTTCAAATCAACCTTTTGCAGACATCTCTTTTGAACAAGACTTGACGAAAACTCTGTTTTATGGTATCAATGTAAAAAAGCCCTGGAGGTGATAGCATGGTGGACAAAGCACTGGTAGGCGTCCTGCTTCAAGAGGGTGGCAGAATCATCTCAGAGATAATCCGCATTCGGCCCATCTCTACCAAACGCCCTGGCAAACCCCAGGAAAGTATTTCTCAGGAAATACCCGGGGATGAAAAAGTAGAAGTAATTACCTTAAAAAGCAGTATTGAGGAAAAGGTTGTTGATGTTAAAACAGGCTGCGTCGCTTGTAGTTTGGGCCATCTCGGCACCTGTACCGGCCTGCTGAACGAGGCGATGGGGTTTGCCAGGCATGATGGGTTGAACAATGTCGAGGTAATTGACAGGATGAACAAATGCCTTGATGAATTGAATGCTCTTGAGCGCGTTGATCTCGACTCCGAGAAGATAGCTTACCTGCCCGATAATGAAAAGAAGCTGGCTCTGACCGCCCTAGAGGCCAGCAGGAACACCAGGCACAATATCGAAAACATATCCTCAGTGGACGAGCTTGAGAGAATTACAGCAGAAACACAAACCGTTAGAATGGCCATCGGTAGGAAATACTTCCAGGACAAGCTATCAAAGAT
>DATKVW010000037.1:0-9671 GCA_035529875.1 Dehalococcoidales bacterium
CTACACTAATAAGAATTCTCGCTTCTGCTCTTCTCTTAAAAGCATCACCTCCTTCACATTGCAGCGGGATGCCACTTGCCCGATTACGGCTGAGGCACCACACGGGAGGGGGAGGAGGCTATTTAAGCCAGTGGGAATTGAACAGACCCCTGGCACCTCAGTTTCCCCTGGCAGAGCCCGCCAGTTATTCTATGTTATTACAGTAAGTGCTTTCTCCGACACCATATCATCAAGGGCCGAGTCAAAGGCTTCGATAGTCTGGTCAATGTCTTCCTCAGTGTGAGAGGCCGAAAGGACAAAAAATCTTGCCCCCATGGTTGCGACACCACGCTGAAGCAGATGAAGGCAGAGTTGTGCCTTAACGGGTGTCATTGCCGGGTTTATAATCTTCTGGACATCTTTGGTCGGTGGCAGGGTATTGTCAGACGGTTCGTAGTCAATCGGGCCAAGGTATAAATGGACAATAGTCCTGCCATAGAGGCGCCCGTTAATATTCCGCTTTCTCAGTACTTTGTTGCCTTCCTCTCGAAGATAAGCACCAATTTCCGCCGCTCTCTCTTGTGGCCCACCATCTAAGTAATGAGTGCAGGCAGCGACGCCAGCGGCACATTGAACTGGATTAGCATTCCAAGTTCCAGTATGATTGATGTGTTCCATGGGACGTTTTGGATCAAGTACACCCATAACGTCAGCCCGACCTACCACGGCGCCAACGGGAATGCCTCCCCCCACACACTTGCCCAAACTGGCTAGGTCAGGCTTGACGCCGACCCTCTCCTGCCATCCACCGCGGGACTCCCGGAAGCCGGTGACTACCTCATCAATAAGCCAGAGGGTACCATACCTTTTAGTCAAACTTGGCAGAGAACGGATGAAGTCAAAGTCCCACGGGAGCTGACCAGCCATAGTAGCACCGCCGCCTTCAGTCATAACGAGAGCATACTCTTCAGTCGCAAGTTCCCTTTCGACCCGGTCAAGGTCGTGCATAGGAACAAAGGTGACTTCAGGCATAAACGCACCTGCTGAACCGAGTGGTGCCACTTCGCCAGCCCATCCGTGAAAATTCTCCTCAAACCTCAGGATTTTAGTCCTGCCGGTGAAAGCTCGAGCAATCCTTATCGCCATAAGGTTAGCTTCCTGGCCGCAGGCGCACAGCTCGACTCTCTCCGCCACAGGCATCATACTCTTGACTAGCTCCGCCCATTTCACTTCCAATTCGTGGTTTTCACCGAAGTGGACACCCTTGGCCATTTGCTCCTGCACTGCTTTAACTACCTCCGGGTGGCTGTGACCCAGTATCAGGGCACCGTGTCCCATCACGTAACAGATGTACTCGCGGCCATCTATGTCCCACTTCCGAGACCCCCTGGCATGGGTGATGTAAGGTCTGAAAGGGTCCAAAATTCGAGCAACATGGGTAGCGCCATTGGCCACGAATAACTTAGTTGCCTCTTCATGTAGTCTCTCCGATTCAGGATGGGTCCTCTTATATTCCTCTACCAAACTCTCTTTAGTTAACATCTGCGCCTCCTATTTAATAATTTGTTCGCCCATCTAGGCACCCAGGGCTGAGACCACTGATAAATCCTTCATGGTCACTAGTCCTGGTGGGGCGTCTATAACCCGTTTAGCTGAGTTGACAACTATCGCTGCCGTAGCTATATCACCATGTGTACCTCCTTTAATAAGCACTTCCATATTGGGAGTCCCCTTTATGTACACCGCATCATAGGACTCGGGAGCACCAACCGACGCCTCGAACTCCAGGATTATTAGATTGTCTCCTGCCCTGATCCCTCTACCCACCTGTCTAACACCAGCTACCTGTCCCGGCTCCACGGTTACGAAATTGGTCCTCACCTGAGCCTTAGCAATTACAGGCTCAATGGTTTCGGTAATATCGTCTAACTTCCAGCCTAAACCGCTAGCAATCATCGCTATTGATTCAGCCAAGCCGACATGCCTTAAAGTCCCAGCAGCGACTCGCTCCATAAATTCGTCAAATGTACATCCGGCTCCTATCTTCTTCTGGAAGGGACCCCGGCGTGAAGAAGCATCCTGAACTCTGACTGCCCTGATTGCTTCGACTTCTTGACACACCCCGGTCATGAATAATGGCCAGCTATCCATAAGAAAACCGGGATTTATCCCAGTTCCCAGCACTGTAACACTGTTTGCTTTGGCCAGCTTATCGATTTCGGCCGAAAGTTGAGGTTCTTTGCGATACGGGTAACAGAGTTCCTCGCAAGTCGACGCCACATTCACGCCAGCCCTTATGCACTTCTCCAACTGCGGGTAAACGGCCTTCAGAGAAGATGACGTGGTAAGAAGAACAACATCAGGCCTAGTTTGAGATAAAACAGCGTCAACTTCATCAGAAATGCTGACCCCCAGTTTCTTGTTGAGGCCAGCAATTTCACCCAGATCACGTCCCACTAAGCTCTTGTCAATGTCGATGGCACCAACAATCTCAGTATCCGGCCTTTGTGAAGCAAGTCTAGCTACGCTACACCCGATAGGACCGCACCCGTATTGCACTACTTTAACTTTTGACATCATTTTAGTTTATTACCTCCTTACTCTATTATTATCCAGCTACTCCCATAACCCTGGGCATTAACAGCCGGGGCAGAAATAACGACAGGTCGGGCCAATAAGTAGTGACGAGCACTACCGGCAGGGCGCCACAAACCATGAAAACCAGTGCCGGCTTTATCATCTTATCAACACTAACGTTGCCGATGCGCGCTGCCAGATAAAGGATCGGAGCTGTGGGTGGGGTAACATTCCCCAACCCCAAGTTGGTGCCCAGGATAGCGGCGAAGTGAATAGGATGAACCCCGATGTGTGTCATTAGCGGGAACAAGAGGGGTGCTGCCAGCAGGGTGCCAGTAAAATCGTCCACAATCATTCCGAGAAGAATGAGGAAAAGGTTTACCATCAGCAGCGTTACATAGTAGTTCTCGGTAACCTCACTTATCATCGCGATCATACCTTGCGGGATATTCTGCATAGTCATGACACGGCTTAAAACGAGCACAAAAATAACCATTAGCACTACCACACCAGTAGTAACAGACTGGGTGGCGAAAATTCCCCCTATATCCCTGAGTTTCAGGCTGCGGTAGATGAACAATCCTACAACTATAGCGTAGACTAAAGCTACGGCGGCTGCTTCGGTACAGGTGAAGATGCCGCCATAAATACCCCCAAGGAGGATAACGGGCATCATAAGGGAAAAAAAGCCTTTGTACAGGGCAACCCCCACCTGTTTAGTTTGTGCCCGGACCCCGATAGGCGGTAATACTTTTATTTCGGTATTGTTCCGTACCATGAAGTAATTAACAATGCAGTAGATGATTACGGTGAGGATGCCCGGGCCAACCCCGGCCAGAAAACAGGCGGTGACTGACTGGTAGGTAATAAAGCCATAGAGTATCATCGGCACGCTGGGTGGAATTAGCTGTCCCAGCACTGATGAAACCGCCAGCAGCCCAGTGGCGTATCCCCTAGAGTAGCCTTGTTTTTCCATTTCTGGAACCACCAGTCCACCTAGTGCTGCTACCGCCGCTGAGCAAGTGCCAGCGATAGCGCCAACCATGGCGCAGGCTACAACGGCAACCATCCCCAAGCCGCCCCTAAACCTGCCCACCAGGGCATCGGCGAAAGCTACCAACCTATCGGCAATACCTCCTACAGTCATGAACCCTCCCAGCATGATAAAGAAGGGCAGAGCTAGGAGGGTCAGCGATTTCATCTTGTGGAAAGCCGTGGGTAGCTGTGCCGTGACCTCAAAACCATACACATAAACCAGAAATGAGAGAGCCGCCATGAAGGCAAAGGGCGCTGGCACACCCAGCAGGAGCAGACCAATCAGGATAGCCAAGTCAATAAATATACCCAAGTTTGGTACGCCAAATAAGGCTGTCTCCAATCCGGTCTACATCTCCTTCCTCGTAAATAGCGGGACCTTACCCCAAAATAGCTGGCGTGCCAGGTCAACTGTTTCAATCCAGAAATAGAAGCCCCCCAGTATACCCGCAGCAAAGAAGAAAGAACAGCGCGCGTAGACAATGGGGAATCTTAAGCTCGACGTCTGCGGATTCATTTTAAGGTCCCAAACAAAAAACTGATAGCCCCACTGAAGAAAAAGCATGGCCAGTCCAAGTGTAATCAGCGCGGAGATAAATCTGATTATCAGCCGCCTCTTCGGGCTATGAACTGTAATTCCTACTATATCCACTTTAATGTGAGACCGCTCAAAAGTGGCATAGGCTGCGCCCATCATGTACATCCAGAAGGCAGGGACAATGGCCACCTCTTCCACCCAGAGCAGTGGGAGATGAAACACGTAACGCAGCCATACCTGGCTGAAAATCAGAAGTACAAGGGGGATGCAAGCTATCAGCATGGCATACCACATGAATGCTGGTATCCACCGAAAAACCAGGTTATTGGCTAAAGAGCTTCTTGCGCTCACCATACTCCTTTACACCCAGCCGGTGAGGGAGCTCGTCTTGACCTCCCTCACCGATGACCCTAGCTATGTCCTAGCCCAGGCAATTATTAAAAGCGCGGCACTCCCAGATGATCACATAACTGGTAGAGCATGTCCTTACCGATTAGCGGGACCAGCTCTGGCCAGACGTCTTCACGAATAGCAGCAGCGATATTATCCCACTCGGCATCAGTAGGGATTAGTACTGTCCAGCCGTAGTCTCTGAGCATCTGCATGTACTTCTCGTCCATTTCCTCGACATAAGCGACCTGGGTGTCCTGTTCTTCCTGAACAGCGCCTATGAGTATCTCTTGGTCAATTGGGTGAAGGCTTTGCCAAGCGTCTTCATTAACGGACCACCAGATAGGCTCAATGTAGTCCTTGTAGTGAAGCCAGACACTATTTACATCCTTAAACATCCATGCCTGCATTGGTCCGCCACCCTGCTGGCCCTCGACGATGCCGGTCTGTATGGCAGTATAGACCTCTCCAAAAGGAATAGCCGCGACCATATAACCCATACGCTCATAAGTGAGCCGGCAGGCGGTCAGCGCCATAACTCTAGTTTTCATACCCTTGGGCACATCAGGGTCAAAGGGGCTAGGAGGAACTTTGGTAAGGCTCGTCCCCCCGACGCCAGCCGAAAAGTAACCCAGCACGCGATAGTTTAAGCCCGCCGACACCGAGTTAAGAAGGTTATAGACTATGCCACCCGGTTGGCACAATTCTCGCTGAGCAGCGTAGTCGATGTAGATGAACGGCATATAATAGCCTATAGCAATTCTGGGGTCCCAGCTGTCATCCAGAGCTTCGCCCATCATTTCAAGGTCACCACGGATGACACTCTCATTGGTCAAGTCCCAGGCTCCCAAGATAGCATCGCCATAAATGGTAATGTCAACACGACCGTCAGTCCTTTCCCTTACCTTGTCGGCGAGTCTCTTGCTTGCTATAACCTGTTCAGTCTCCGACGCGAGAGCGCTACTCATTCGCCATTTATACTGATAGGTAGGACCTGCCGGTGCTGGCGCCGGTGCTGGGGCTGGAGCTGGGGCAGGTGGTGCGGGTTTAGCACAGGCTCCAACCAGTGACAACACCAATACCATAACCAGACCGATAATCAGTAAACTTTTCTTTCTCATTGAAAAACTCCTTCCATTTAGATTTTGGTCGGCTAAAACTATTCTACTATTGAAAGCGATAACCTCCTTTCTTCCTTATTCAGTTATTCAAGCCAAATTTACTTCTAACTAGATTTACCAGCGGGATGCCACCTGCCCGATTACGGCTGAGGCACCACACGGGAGGGGAGGAGTAGTGATTTAAGCCAGTGGGGGAAAGAATAACCCCCTGGCACCCCAGTTTCCCTTGGCAGAGCCCGCCTTGATTTTCTCCTTTGTCACTTTATCACCAGTGCTAAAAGCCCTTTATCATTTGCCCCGGCAGCCATAGGATTATCTGTGGAAAGGCAATGAGCAGGCCAAGGCCAATCAAGATGATGAGAACATATGGAATCACCCCACGGATGATGTGACCTGTTTCGACGCCCAGCGATGGGTCAGCCGCACCACGGAGATAGAATATGGCGTAGGCGAAGGGAGGGGTCAGGAAAGACGTCTGCAGGTTGACGCAGATCATCATGGCAAACCAGAGGGGGTCAAAACCGAGCGCATGGCCAACCGGTGTTATTATCGGGACGACAATGAACAGTATTCCCATCCAGTCAATGAAGTAGCCTAGCAGGAAAACGATGAACATTATGATACCAAAGGCGCCCCACTTGCCGCCGGGGGCACCCAGAATGAGCTCTTTCACAATATCCCCACCACCGGCACGCATAAATATGCCGACGAAGGCGTAAGCGGTGGCACCGATCAGGATCACCATGCCGGTGACTCTTAGCGTCTCTGTTACCGTGTCTTTAAGGATTTTAAAGCTGAAGCGTCGGTAAGCAACAGCCAGAAGTGTGGCCACGAGTGCACCGACGGACGCCGCTTCAGTTGGGGCGGCGACACCGAAAAAAATGCTTCCCAGCACTCCGAGAATAAGTGCCACTGGTGGCAGCATTGATGTAAAGAGGTCAGTCGTTTTCTTCAGCCAGGGAACTGCCCTTTCCTCTAAGGGCACGGGTGGTGCTATCTTTGGTTTGATAAAGCTGTGAATGGCGATGTAGGTACAGTACATAGCGGAAAGCATAAATCCGGGACAAAAGGCGCCAAAAAACAGTTTGCCTACCGAGAGTGCTGCCATTGGCCCGTAGACCACCAGCATAATGCTGGGAGGAATCAGGATGCCCAGGGTGCCGCCAGCACAGACGGCGCCACAGGCTAAAGATTTATTGTAACCTCGATTGATCATTTGGGGAAGGGCGATGATGGCCAGCGCCGTGACTGAGGCGCCAATTATGCCCACGCAGGCGGCTAAAATGGTGCCGAGTAATATGGTGATTATGGCCAGTCCGCCCCTAAATCCGCTGAGCCACAGATACATGGCACCAAACATTCTTTCGGTTATGCCCGAGTATCCCAGCATGATGCCCAGGAAAATAAAACCGGGCACCGCCAGCAGGATGTAGTTATTGATTAATTCGAAAAGACGCTGGTAAATGAGCTGAAGTGAGCAGTCTACTCCGAAGAGGAGAATTCCCATAACAATGCCGATGCCGCCGACGACGATAGCTAGAGGGTAACCAATCAGAACCCCGACCAGGATGCCACCGAGCATGACGAAGGTAACCAGTTCTGAACTGATATCAATCATAGGGCTTACTCCTCACCAGCAAGTATATGTCACGATAGAATTGGGCAAGGCCCTGAAGGGCGAATAAAATGAACCCGATAAATACTATAGTTCTTATCGGTCCGGTTATCGGGTACCAGAAGGTCATGCCCGACCTCTCGGTGGTTGACCAGGCGTACCAGGTCCACCACCAGCCGGCATAGCACATCAAACCGATCAGTGGGATGAGAAACAGGACGGCACAAACCACGTCAATGATGGCTTTCCCCCTTGTTGGAAATCGTGCATACAAAACATCCACTCTAATGTGCCGGCGGTAGAGGTGGATATACCCCCAGGAAAGGGAATATAGAGCGGCTCCAGTGAAGCTGGCGATCACCGGCCCTTGAATCGTGGGCATGTTTAAGACATACCTCATGAACACTTCGGAGCAAATAACCACTATAAGGAAGATGACAAGCCAGCGCACCGACCTTCCCGTCCATTCATTGGTAGTATCAATCGCCTTTATTATTTTTCTCATATTCAATTGTCGGCTTTCTTCGTTTTATTACACCCCACTCCGGGTTTATTCCCGGAGCGGGGTATACCGGCATTAAGTAGAACCGGCCTTATGAGGCTTTAACTATTTGGCCCAATCGGGAAGCCCCCACAGGTCATCGTACACCTTAGCAAAGGCGACCATGGACTCCAGTACTGACTTGGCTTCAGGATACTTGGCAGCTTGCTCAGCCATGTAAATATTAGCTTCTTCGACGAAAGCATCTTCTATTACAGCCGGCAGCTTCTGCACGATGTTGCCGTAGTCCGCGAACTTCTGAAGTGCTTCCTGATCGGCAACTATGAGCTCACAGTGGTACCTAAGTGCCTCTGCTCGCGCGCAGTCCTCAACGATCAACTTGAGGTCATCTGGTAACTGTTCCCACTTGCTCGGCTTGACCAAAAGCTGAGAAAACTCGGTAGGAGCGCGAAGGGGAGAGAGGTAGACATACTCGCCCACTTCATTCAAGCCATATGCCCAGTTACTAGCTGGGGAACTGCATTCGAAGGCGTCAATGACGCCGCGCTGCATGGCTTCAAAGATCTCACCCAAAGGCATGAAGACCGAGCCAACGCCCATTCGTGCCAGAATCGCGCCGCCGTCGCCGGAGCATCGCATTTTCAGCCCCTTGAGGTCCTCAGGGACTTTCAGCTCCTTGCCAAAGTGGCCGAATACCTCGGACGTACCGTGGAAACCGCCACCCCTCATATCGAGCATATCAAAGCCCATTTTCACGTACCACTCATTTATCAGGTCGGAACCTATAGTCTCCATCCAGATGTAATGAGGCAGAGGGGGTATGCCACCACACCTTTGCGATATCATGGTACCAAAGCGAATCTCGGCGTTCGAATAGGAGCCACCGCCAGAACCAAAGTCGAGAACGCCGGTATGGACTCCCTTCCACTCCTCGGTCGCTGGGCAAATAGAACCGGCAGGATTGGCTTTCCATACTAGGCGTCCCCCGCTGGCTTCAGTAATACGGGCACACAGCCTAGCAAACGATTCATACTCGGGTATGCCAGTGGGCCGAGATGACTGTCCGATCCAAGTAATTACCTCCGCAGGCGCTGCTGGCGCTGGAGCCGGGGCTGGCACTGGGGCGGGCGCCGGTGTAGGAGCTGGGGCTGGAGCTGGAGCAGGAGCCGGCGCTGGTGCGGGTGCAGGAGCGGGAGTCGGAGCAGGAGCGGGAGTCGGAGCTGGCGCCGCACAAGCAACCAAGCTCGCGATTAACAACAACGCCAGCGGGATTAAAAATATTTTCTTTTTCATCGATAAACTCCTTTACTTAGATTTTGGTCGGCTGAAATTACTCCACTGCTGAAATCTATCACCCCCTTCTCTAGTCACTTGGTTTCTCCTCAGTCTCCTTTAGTAAATCGTCTATCGCTTTCTGGGCGAGAGGAGAAGGCTCCCCTTTCCCTCTTTCCCAGCGGGCAACCGTGGCCCAAGAGACACCAAGCTTATGCGCCATCTGCTCTTGGGTAAGATTGAGCTTTTCCCTAATACTCTTAATATCCATAAAAAATACTATAGCCTTTGTTAGGTTATTTGTCAATAAGTTTAGACAAAAATATTTACGACCGTTGATAAAATTTTAGGGGGAGCTACCCTTTTCCCCTTGGCAAGGGGAAGGGGATTAATTGTTGCCGATCGCCAACTATTTCTTTCCCGAGCTGGGCGGTCCATGGCGCCATAAAGTGCATCATACGTTGAGTGATGTGATGCACCCTATGATTCACATTGTCATGCGGCAGCCGCCGGCATAGATTGACAGATGGATTGACAGATAGAGTGACAGATACATACATACATAAGACGGCCGGCAGCCCCCCGCTGGCCAAGTGTAAAATATAATTAACGTTTTTCTCCAGAATCCGTTAATTTTAATTA
>DATKVW010000038.1:0-4999 GCA_035529875.1 Dehalococcoidales bacterium
CACGGTGGATATCCTGACCCAGCAATACCATAGGTTCCCAGGTTTTCCACTGTCCCTTTCTGGTGTAGGCGTCAGCCTCAACTACACGCCTGGCGGCAGCCATAAGCAGGGCAAAGGCAAAGTCAGCGGTGGTCTCGGTTAACACTCCCGGGGTATAACCAACCACAATGCTGCGTCTGGTCGCTTCCGGAATATCAACATTATCATATCCCACTGCCATATTACTTATTACCTTTAGTTTGGGCGCTGACTTCATAAGATTGGCATCGATTTTGTCGGTTAGCAGTGACAGTAGCCCGTCAATGTTTGGGGCTTTTTCCAGGAGTACCTCATACGGGGGAGGCAGTTCCTCGGGCCAGAGTTCCATCTCGGCATTCTGGGCAATCATGTCTAATGCCTCTTGAGCTATGCGGCGGGCAACATAGACCTTCGGTTTTGTCATTTCCTTCTCTCCTTTCTCAGAATTAGACTATACTGAGGCAAATAGTTCCCGTATGCCTTCGACCAATTGCTTTTTTTATTCAGACCGGGCTGCTTTTATCTCATCCATGTGAATTATATCACCGGGGGCAACATCCATCCCGGCAACGGAAACAGACATGCTTTTCTCCTTGTTGTATGAATTGTTTTGCTCTGCCATAATGTATATGTCTGTTTACGAGGAAGTCTCTAGGGATAGTTTGTCCATACCAAGCTGCACCGGTATGGGGTATTCACCGGTGAAACAGGCCAGGCAAAAAGTTTCCTTGGGTAAGGCTACGGCCTTAATCAAACCATCAATACTCAGATGACCCAGCGAATCGGCGCCGATAAAATCTCTAATTTCTGGTAAGGTCTTTTGAGCTGCAATCAACTCCCAGCGGGTGGCCATATCCACACCAAAGAAACAGGGGTGGCGGATAGGGGGGGCACAAATGCGCATATGCACTTCCTTGGCTCCGGCTCTCTTTAACAGTCGCACCACTTGTGGGGTGGTAGTACCACGGACGATACTATCATCAACTAACACGACCCGCTTATCAGCCAGCATCTGGGGCAGGGGGTTAAATTTCAGTTTAACGCCGAGGTCTCTGATTCGCTGGTCAGGTTCAATGAAGGTGCGCCCTACATAGCGGTTCTTAATAAGACCCTCACCCAGCGGTATGCCTGACTTTAGCGAGTAACCGACACCGGCGGCAGTAGCTGAATCGGGTACACCCATAACCAAATCAGCATCCACCGGATACTCTTCAGCCAAGCCGGCTCCCATAGCCTGTCGTGCTGGATAAAGCAACCGACCGTTTATTATGGAATCAGGACGGGCAAAGTAGATATACTCGAAGATGCAAGTAGCTTTCCTGTCTACCTTTTCCTGGTAACTTTCAATGCCATTCTCGGTGATAGATACTATTTCACCCGGTTCAATTTCTCGGATAAGGTTGGCACCAATATGGTCAAGGGCACAGGTTTCCGAAGCAATAGCCCAGCCGTTATTGATAGTTCCGAGGCATAGCGGGCGCACCCCCAAGGGGTCACGGACGGCGAATAGAGTGTGATTGGTCAGCATAACTAGAGAATATGCTCCCTGAAGGCGGTGCATAGCGTGTTTTATTCTACTTACCCAGTCTTTCTCATGGGAGGATAGAATAAGGTTGGCGATAACTTCAGTATCCGAGGAGGTATGGAAGGAATAACCCTGGTCAGATAATTGTTGGTGCAGGTGCTCAGCATTAATAATGTTTCCATTGTGGGCTATGGCAATGGTATCTGAGTCTTTGCCAACCTTGATGGGTTGGGCGTTACGTATCTGGCTGGAGCCTCTGGTGGAGTAACGATTATGGCCAATAGCGATATGCCCGCTGAGCTGAGACAAAGACTCCTCACTGAAAACCTGGGATGCCAGCCCCATCTTGGCATAGACCTGAAGCTTCTTGCCATTGGTAGTGGCAATACCAGCACTCTCTTGACCACGGTGCTGAAGAGCAAATAAAGCAAAAAAGGTAACTCTAGCTACATCTTCGTTCGGAGCAAAAATGCCAAAAACACCACAACTCTCGTGCAAAGCTGCCTACCTTTTAGTTCTTTTCGCCTAACCCTACTTATAAATTATAGCCTATTTGTACCCGCAGGTCAATTTCATAGTAGCCTGTTCCAGCCATTAGCATCAGCCTGAGATTTCAACCAGTCGAAAACAGCGCTCATTGCTGCGTCATTTTGTCGCAGTCTGTGACTGGCGCCATCAACTATGATTATCTGCTTGGGCTCCCCCGCTGTATCATAAAGCTGGTGAGCATGACTCACATTCACTAACTCATCCTGATTACCATGCACCAACAATAGTGGTCGCGGAGCAATTTTAGCTACATGTTTGATGGGACTAACCTGTCTAAAACCACTAAGCCACTCTTCAGTAGAGCGGGGGAAATCCTTATCTCTGATTATGCTGATTTTACGGAAGTGGTCAATAACAGATGAGGGGCCATCAACCTCGGTGAGAAAGGTAAACTCTGCTGGGCAGGCACAGAGGGCAACCGATGACACCCTCTTGTCCTGTGCTGCCACATACACTGATACAGCTGCCCCGGCGCTAAAGCCAAGCAATGCTAGGCGAGACTTATCTATCTCAGGCAGAGCGAATAGATAATCTATCGCTGCCTTCAGGTCGCTGGTCCAGCCCAGAATATCAAAATTGCCACCGCTAGTCCCGGTTCCTCTGAAGTTAAAAATAAGTGTGGCGAAGCCTTGGTGGCAAATCCTTTCCGCCAGTAGGGGATAGCCCCTATCGCCAGGTTCGGGCCTCTCTGCTGGAATGCCGTGGCAGAGACAAACCGGCGGGAATGGAGCATTGCCATCGGGCAGGTAAAGCTGACCGGTAATGTTTAGTTCGTCTACTTCAATGGTAATTGATTTACTGCGCATAGGATTTCATCAGGATTTACTTGACATAAAAATAACAGCACTAAGTCGGAACTAACCAAGTGTCTGGTCAGACTTAATTCCACTACAATCAGGGGGAGGGAATATTGTTTAATGTGGTTAAGCTCAGCGTTTTCTCAGACTTATCTTATATCCCTTGCCCTTAAGCTCGTCAACGCATTGCTCAACGTCTTCACTGTCCACATGAATAACGATGTTCTTTTTGGCTCTTCCCCGATGTTTATAAATGTGAAGTGAGGTGATATTTAATCCAGCCTTATTCATGCAGGAGATTATTTCCTCTAATGGCTTACCCTCTCCGCCTCCGGCAACCTCAATACGGGCACCGGGTTCACCTACACCCAGGACTCTATTTAGAATTTTGTAGAAAAAATCGTTGGTAGTAGCGATACCGACTACCTGATTATCCTCAAGGACGACCAGGGCTCCCACCTTTTTGGATTGAGCCAGAGCCACGGCTTCTTCAACAGTCATATCCGGTGTGGCTGTTACTACATCACGACTCATAACGTCTCTTACCGGCTTCCTGAATAGGGAGGCAATACTATAGCTGAATTCAAAAAAGTCACGGGGATTGGGTTCAGCCGGGACGGCTTTCTCTAGAGTCTTCCTGGTTACTATACCCACCAGCTTCCCTCCATCCACTACTGGTATGCGTTGGAGTTTATTCTTCTCCATAATCCTTCTGGACTTGATAATAGAAGTCTTACTGGGAATAGTAATTACATCAGTCGTCATAATATCCCGAAGATACATTCTTTGCCTCCTCTTTATGTGGCGCTGATTTTACCACTGGACGAACATCGGCACATCCATCCAGCTGGATATATGTCTGGAGTTTCTAAGGACACTTTGAATTTGATTATATCATTGCTGCCATAACAAGGCAATAAAAATCATGTAGCAGTTCTCCCTATAATGTATACTGGAACCAGGTGAGAAATGGATTTTACTAATATTGCCGGCAGATTATTGACGGGAGGTACCAGTATTCGCGCTCTAAACATAGGGACACGACTGCTTTATTATGATGCACTGCGTAAATTGCTGCTGCGAATGATATACAATCGAATTCAAGCTAGGCTGAATAAGAAAGAAGCTATTTTCAACAGGCCGAACAAAGTTGAGCAACAGCGCAAGCTCATGTATCTTGCTATTCTTCATACAGTGGATAGGGTTATAAAAAGGCGTCTCGTTTCTCAGCCTGTGGCACGCAAGGTTGCAATGCTTTGGTCTCGAGCATTATGGCTTCCACCGGAAAAACGATCTGCTGTGCAGTGCTTTCACGAAAACTACGGTTTGAATCCGCCTTGGTTTATCACAATTAGCCCGGGCCATGCCTGTAATTTGAAATGTCAAGGTTGTTATGCCAATTCTGGACGGAGCGATGTGAAACTGGAGTGGTCTATTCTTGACCGTATAATCACTGAGGCTAAACAGTTATGGGGCATCCGTTTGGTTGTTTTTTCTGGAGGTGAACCTCTTATTTATCATTCTGCCGGAAAAGACATTCTTGACATTGTTGAGAGGAATCCTGATTTACTGTTTCTTATGTTTACTAATGGTACACTGGTGAATAAGGAAACAGCTACTCGTTTGGCTAGGTTGGGTAATTTAACTCCAGCTTTCTCCGTTGAAGGAATGCGTAAGCGCACCGATGACTGTCGAGGAACCGGTGTGTTTGATTCAGTCTTAAATGCAATTGACCGTGTGCGTGAGGTCGGAGTACCCTTCGGTATTTCGGTAAGTGTCACTCGGGCTAACTACGATGAGGTATTGTCAGATGAATTTCTGGATTTCTTTTTTGATAAGTTCGGAGCATTCTACGGTTTCTTCTTCCAGTACATACCAATTGGTCGTAAGCCCGATTTTCGGTGGGTGCCTACTCCGGCACAACGCATTAGATTTTGGCGGCGAGTCTGGGAAATAGTTGAAGAAAGAAAATTATTTATTGTTGACTTCTGGAACCATGGACCCCTGGTTAAGGGTTGTATTTCTGCAGGTCGTGAAGGCGGTTATATTTATATTGACTGGAATGGTAAGGTAATGCCCTGTGTCTTTGCCCCGTATTCAGCAGGCAATA
>DATKVW010000039.1:0-2447 GCA_035529875.1 Dehalococcoidales bacterium
TCAAAGTAAAGGGAAGAAATAAAAAGAGAATAGAGGATAATGCCTCTCTCTATAACCTTCTTCTGTCTCCTTTGATGATAGGGCTTATTCAGTCAGGAATGTCTAAGAGGGGGCAAAGGGGGATAGGGTTGTAAACTTTTCCTAGAGGTCAATCCTGAATCTAATTTGAGTTTTGGTAATTAGTATTTTGAGCTTGTTTAGAGTTTAGTATTTAGGATTTAGGATTTCACTAATGGGGTGAGGTGGATAACCAATCAATAGAGTCGGTTTACTCCAAGACGAATATAGCCTATAATAACCTGTAAAAGTTAATATAGCTGAGAGCCTAAAGCTCTCGGTCTTTTTTACTGTTAGGAGTAGACATGGCATCCAGATTAGACCACATCGCGCAGCAACGACGACAGAAGCTTGACCGACTTCGGGCACGGGGGATTAATCCCTACCCTTACCGCTATCACCGCAGCCACACCACCCAGCAAGCCGTAGACCTGCTTAAACAGCAAGAGGATTCGGGACAAGCTGAACCCCCGGTGGTTAATCTTGCCGGGCGGATTATGGCCAGTCGCGTTATGGGCAAAGCCTCGTTTATGGACTTGCAGGATAGTTCGGGAAGGATTCAGCTTTACTTCCGCAGCGATACCCTTGGTGACGCCAGCTACAAGCTGCTCCGGGAGATAGACATCGGTGATATTATTGGCGTCAGTGGCAAACTGATGCGAACCAAGGCAGGAGAGCCTA
Source organism: Dehalococcoidales bacterium (assembly GCA_035529875.1). GTDB lineage: Bacteria > Chloroflexota > Dehalococcoidia > Dehalococcoidales > DATKVW01 > DATKVW01. The sequence goes on from DATKVW010000039.1 coordinate 739, forward strand.
CCGTTGAGGTCGCAACCTTCGCCATGCTGGCGAAGTCGCTCCACCCCCTCCCGGAAAAGTGGCACGGGCTGAGCGACATAGACACCAGGTATCGCCAGCGTTACCTGGACCTCATCGCCAACGCCGATGTCAAAGAAATTTTCAAGGTACGCAGCCAGATTATTGCAGCGATACGGGAGTTCCTTAACCGGCGAGACTTTATTGAAGTAGAAACACCGGTGCTCCAGCCATCAGCCGGGGGGGCCCTCGCCCAACCCTTCATCACCCACCACCACGCCCTTGACCAGGACTTCTACCTGCGTATTGCCCTGGAGCTTCACCTGAAGCGACTGATTATCGGTGGTCTGGACAGGGTCTATGAACTGGGACGCACCTTCCGTAATGAAGGCATCTCCACCAAGCACAACCCCGAATTCACCATGCTGGAAAGCTATGAGGCTTATGCCGACTACAATGATGTGATGAATATGCTGGAAACTATGGTATCCCGGGTCTGCCAGCAGGTTCTGGGCACCGAAGAGGTTAAGTTTGGTGATAATACCATAAGCTTTAAACCGCCGTGGACGCGTCTGGAACTACGCCAGGCAATCATACAGTACGGCGGTATTGACTTTGAGCAGTTCCCTGATGTTGATTCTCTGCGGGCGGAAATGGCGCAGCGAGAAATAGAGGTCGACCCGCAGAAGGACAGGGGCAGGCTGATTGACGACCTCATTTCCACCTGTGTTGAACCCAAGCTCATCCAGCCCACCTTTCTCGTGGATTATCCCGTAGATATGTCGCCCTTAGCCAAAACAAAGCCGGATAACGACCGCCTGGTAGAGCGTTTTGAAGCCTTTGCCGGTGGTATGGAGGTTGCTAACGCCTTTACCGAGCTCAACGACCCTCTGGAGCAGAGAAAGCGCTTCGTCCACCAGCAAAAAGAACACCATGCCGAGGGTGAGGCAGCGGAAACCATTGATGAAGACTTTCTGACGGCACTGGAATATGGCATGCCCCCCACCGGCGGACTGGGAGTAGGCATTGACCGACTGGTAATGCTACTTACCGGTCAGACATCAATTCGCGGCGTAATCCTGTTCCCCCAGCTCAAGGAGAAGGCGTAAGGAGGAAAGATGTCGCTTATTCCAGCTTTTGAAATAGGAGTGTGGAATGCCTGGATTCTCATGCTGTACCCGGCATTACATCCCTTTTTAATAAGGCTGGTTGTCGGCAAAGAGGGATGGAAGAAAATGGGGAATTCGGCTGATATGTCGTTTACCAAAGCTCAGCTGAGAATCGGCAATTTCTCCACGGCAATTCTTGTTCTCCTCAGCATATACTCTATCTTCCTGCCGCTAAAATTAGGAACGATATGGTTTTACATAGGTCTTCCTATCTACTTAATAGGGTTGATTACGTTTACCATAGCCATCGTGAATGTTGCCACTACTCCACTTGATGAGCCGTTTACCAAAGGAATGTATCGTTATTCCAGACATCCGCTGTATACCACCTATTTTTTGACATTTATAGGCGTGGGTATAGCCTCAGCTTCGTGGGTCTTTTTACTGTTTGCCATTGTGCATACCACCCCATCGTTTTTTCATGCAATTTGGGAAGAACGCTTCTGCCTCAAGAAGTATGGAGATGCCTATCGCCAGTATATGAATAAGAGTCCTAGATGGATAGGAATACCGAAATAAGTAAGTTTCCTTCTCTTTGAAGGA
>DATKVW010000040.1:0-3259 GCA_035529875.1 Dehalococcoidales bacterium
ATAATTGTACCAGAGCTATCTTCTACTAATAGATTTGCTTATTGCGCAGAATCTATTTTCTACCTAGATACAGCTTGTGGTATTGTACCAAATAATAAAGATTATAGCACCTATTTATACTTATTGGGTCTCCTAAATTCATCCCTTCTCGAATTTTATTACAAGAAGACTACAGTTCCTAAAGCTACTGGATTTTATATCTACAAAACTATGTTCCTAAAAGGCCTCCCCATTCGCCGTATTGACTTTAATAACCTGACGGAAAAGAAGAGGCATGATGATTTGGTGACTCTGGTAGATAGGATGCTGGAGCTGAATAAGCGATTGGCACCCATTCGTAAAACATACTGCAATGAGCGAGATGAGCTTCTTAAAGAGATTGAGCAAACAGACAAGGAAATAGATAACATTGCCTATGACCTGTACGGACTCACCGAGGAAGAGAGAAAGCTCGTAGAAGGAGGTCTTTAATGCCGAAAGCTAAAATTGGGGTTATTGGGGGGACGGGGCTGTATGATATTGAGGGGTTAACCAGTATTGAAGAGGTTGATATAGATACCCCCTTCGGTAAGCCGAGCGATACTATAGTTGTCGGTAGGCTGGGAAGAGCGGGGATTGCCTTTCTGCCCCGGCACGGGAGGGGACACCGCATCACCCCCACCGAGCTCCCGACGCGGGCTAACATCTATGCCCTGAAGCGGCTGGGGGTGGAGCATATCATCGCCGTCAACGCCGTGGGCAGCTTTAAAGAAGCCGTCAGGCCCGGCGACCTGCTCATCCCCGACCAGCTCATTGACCGCACCCGGAGTCGGGTTAACACCTTCTTCGGTGAGGGCATTGTCGCCCATATTCCCTTCGCCGACCCCTTTTGCCCGGTGCTGAGCCAGATTGTGTACCAGTCAGCGCAGCAAGCGGGGGCTACCGTCCACAAGGGCGGCACCTATGTAGTCATAGAAGGTCCCGCCTTCTCCACCAGGGCAGAATCATTCCTCTACCGCTCCTGGGGAGCCGATGTGGTCGGCATGACCGCTCTCCCCGAAGCCAAGCTGGCACGGGAAGCGGAAATCTGCTACGCTAGTATCGCCTGCGTCAGCGACTATGATTGCTGGCATGAAGCGCATGACTCAGTTACCGTAGAAATTATCATGAATATCCTGCATAAAAATGCTGACATTGCCAAGAAAATCATCAAGCTGGCAGTAACCGAAATACCGGAGCAACGCGACTGCCTGTGCGCCTCGGCGCTCAATGCGGCTATCATTACCGACCCGGAGAAGATGCCGGCAGAGCAAAAACAAAAACTCGACCTGCTGATAGGCAAATACTTAGCTTAAGGAGACAGCCAGAAACTTTATGCCCACTATTGAGTTTAACTGCCTGCCCACCGTCATCGGGAGTATGCCCCACACCGACCCGTCCCGGGCGTGCTCTCTAATTAATCACTACCTCAGAGACATCCCTGCCTGGCCGCAGCTGCCCCGGCGCTCCTTCCTGGAAAATATGTATGCTCAGTTCAGCCAGGGCTTCCCCGGCGTGGAGCTTAAGGAAAACAGCATCTATATAGACCGCTCTCAGGACTTGGATAAGCCTCTGGAGAAGCTTTATTCTGCTTATCTAAATAACGATGCCGATAAATACCCCATCAGCCCCGAATATGCGGCTGGTCTCCACCAATTTTTATCCTTAAAACATGTAACGTCCCGTGCCGTCAAGGGGCAGATAACGGGACCGGTTACCTGGGGGCTGACCGTCGCCGATGACAGTCGCCAACCCGTAATTTATGACGATGTCCTCGGTGATGCGGTAACCAAACTGCTCAGGCTGAAGGCAAGCTGGCAGGAAAAACAGTTAAGCCAGATTTGCCGAAATACCATTATCTTTGTTGACGAGCCGTATATGGCTGCCTTTGGCTCAGTGGGCATGACACTATCCAGGGAAAAGGTTATCAGCCTGCTGGAAGAGGTATTTAAGGGAATCAGCGGACTCAAGGGAGTCCACTGCTGCGGCAACACCGACTGGTCAGTGCTACTGGGCACCAGCGCTGACATCATCAGCTTTGACACTTACAACTATGCCCAATCGCTAACTCTCTATCCCAAAGAAATAAAGAAATTTCTGGATAAGGGGGGCACTATCGCCTGGGGGGTTGTCCCCAACAATGAAGAGTCGCTGGGTGGGGAAACGGTATCCAGCCTCAAAGACCGTTTGGAAGAAGCCATGGCGCCCTTTACCCGAAATGGTATTCCCTTCCGGCAGTTGATACGGCAGGGACTGCTCACCCCAAGCTGCGGACTGGCATCCCTGCCCACTGAAGAGGCAGCTACCCGTGTTCTGGAATTACTAACCGGGCTGTCGGCAATGCTGCGAAAACGGTATATTTAGCAGTATACTGATGGAAAAATTGTATAAAGATTATTTATCTACCTTACCCCCTTAATCCCCCTCTCCTTACAAGGAGAGGGGGAGGAATGTTAAAAAAGAGGGGCTTCGCCCCTCTTAGACACCCGTTAGCCTAACCCCCTCCAAAGGGAGGTGACAGGAAAAGCTAAATTAGGTTATATTATCTAGCGATGAATAAGGAAAAAGCTAGAGAAAAGAAGAAGGTCACAGCTTCAGGCTGAGAAATAAATGAAGCAAGTCTACCTGCTCACCGGACGACCCGGAACCGGAAAAACCAGCCTTATCCGGCAAGCCTTAGCCAGAATAAAAGCTAAAGCCGGCGGCTTCTACACTGAGGAAATACGCACTCGTGGGATAAGAGAAGGCTTCCGACTGGTTACCCTGGATGGACAGGAAGCTGTACTGGCGCATGTCAGTATCAAAAGCCCACACCGGGTAAGCAAGTACGGGGTTGATATTGACAGTCTGGATAAGGTAGGTGTCGCCGCACTGCAACGGGCAACCGAGGAGTGCGACTTAATCGTCATCGACGAAATTGGGAAGATGGAGCTTTTTTCTGCCAGCTTCAGGGAAGCTGTTTTACAGATAATTGACAGCGGGAAAAAGGTTCTCGGTACCATCATGCTTAGCCCCAACCCGTGGGCAGATGCCATTAAGACTAAGCCCCGGGTAAAGGTAATCACCGTAACCAGAACCAATCACCAGCAGGTGTTACAGGAGTTGCTGGACTGGCTGGAAGCTGACCAAGACTGAAATAGGAGGTTTTTGATTATGCTGATAAACATCGCTGCCCCAGGTAACCTCTGGGTAATCCTGATTGCTGTTATCGCCTATATCCTTGGTTCCTTTCCCACTGCCT
>DATKVW010000041.1:0-2075 GCA_035529875.1 Dehalococcoidales bacterium
TTGGCTGGTTAGGTTAGAATTGAGCAATCCTTCGGAGCTCGATGCCTTAATGGATAGTGATAAATATGATGAATTTGTATCCCGGTTAAATGAAGAAGGCTCGGAATAAAAGGGGCGACTAATATAAATGCCATCACCTTACTTGCCCAATACCGATGCTGACCGTACGGCCATGTTACGTGAGATTGGGGTTGGCTCCATCGAAGAACTCTTCCAGGACATACCCCAGGAATTCCGCAATGTTCACTTCAAACTGCCTCCCCCCCTTTCTGAACTAGAACTCAAAGAAGAGCTCCGTCAGCTATCAAACCGTAATACAAACCTGGAAGACTATGCTTGTTTCCTAGGCGCTGGTTATTATAGGCACTTCATCCCCAGCGTGGTTGGGCACATCATCAGTCGCAGCGAGTTCTATACCGCTTACACCCCATATCAGGCAGAGGTCAGCCAGGGTACGCTACAAACCATCTATGAGTTCCAGTCACTGGTCTGCCAGCTTACCGGGATGGAAGTGAGCAATGCTGGAATGTATGATGGCAGCACGGCTGCTGCTGAAGCAGCCTTAATGGCATGCCGAGTCACGAAAAGAGACAAGGTTGCGGTGATGTCCACAATACACCCGAAATATTATGAAGTGGTGGAAACCTATGCCAAGGGTCACAGCATTTCATTGGAAAAGGTGGAGTCAAACTTAGATGGTTTACCTTCAGATTGCGCCTGTTTGATAGTACCGCAGCCTAATTTCTTTGGCTATTTTGAAAACATGGAAGCATGTGTTCAGAAAGCCCATGATATCGGGGCGTTACTCATTGTCATAGTTGACCCTATCTCCCTGGGGATGTTTAAGCCTCCAGGAGATTATGGTGCCGATATTGTGGTCGCTGAGGGTCAGGCGCTAGGTAATCCAATAAGCTTTGGAGGACCAGGTGTGGGTATCTTTGCCTGTCGCAAGGAGTATTTGCGTCAGATGCCCGGCAGAATCGTGGGTAAGACTGTAGATGCTGACGGCCAGACAGGTTATGTGATGACGCTGGTGACTCGTGAACAGCATATCAGAAGGGAACGGGCAACATCCAATATCTGCACCAGTGAAGCTTTGGTGGCTCTAGCAGCAACGGTTTATCTGGCGACCCTGGGCAAAACAGGACTCCGCCAGGTAGCTGAGTTATGCTACCACAAGGCTCACTATGCCGCCGATGCCATAAGTAAGCTTAAAGGATATTCCCTCGTTTTCCAGCAGCCTTTCTTTAAGGAATTTGTTGTGCGCTGCCCAGCAAAACCTCACCTCATCAACAACGCACTTTTCCAGGAAAGCATAATTGGTGGTTTGGACCTGAGCTACATACTGGACAATAGCATGCTGCTCTGCGTCACAGAGATGAACACCAAAGAGGAGATAGACAGGTTAGTAGAAATTCTAGGAACGTTCTACAGGAATTGAGAAGTGGGTCATCATTATTTACTTCCTGACATTAGCCGTCCCGGTAGGATTGGGTGCAGCCTGCCACGGTTAGATGTATCTCCGAGCGAGTTGCCTCCCGAGGAGCTACTCCGCCAGGAGCTTGATTTACCTGAGGTAAGCGAGGTGGATGTCGTGAGGTATTTCACTGCCCTGAGCAAGCTTAATTACGGAGTGGACACAGGATTCTATCCTCTAGGAAGCTGCACCATGAAATATAATCCAAGATTGCACGAGGATATTGCCCAACTTCCCGGTTTTGCTTCAATCCATCCCTATCAACCAGTCAAGTCTGTGCAAGGAGCGCTACAGCTTATGTTCGAGCTACAGCAGTATTTAGCCGAGATTACCGGTATGCATGCTACTAGCCTTGCGCCCATGGCAGGAGCCCACGGCGAGCTTGCCAGCATATTATTGGTAAAAGCTTATCACCACACCCGAGGGGATAAATTACGCAAAAAGATACTGGTTCCAGACTCATCTCATGGCACGAATCCAGCCACCGCTGCTATGTGTGGCTTCGAGGTAGACACTGTGCCCTCTGATAATGAAGGTAATGTAGATTTAAACAGTCTGGAATCTATGATGAATGAAGAAGTCGCCGCGGTAACATTGA
>DATKVW010000042.1:0-6248 GCA_035529875.1 Dehalococcoidales bacterium
TATCACCGGGGGCGGCTTGATGGACAATGTGCCCCGGGTCTTGCCTCAGGGTTTAGCCGCCAAATTTGATAGTAAAGCCTGGGCAGTGCCCCCCATCTTCCAGCTCATCCAGCAGCGGGGTAATGTTGACCGGGACGAGATGTACCATGTGTTTAATATGGGCATCGGTATGGCAGTTATTTGCGCACCCAAAGATGTTAGCCAGTTCACCAAAGCTTTGCCTGAGGCTAAAGTAATCGGCGAGGTGGTGCAACAAGCAGGAAAGGCAAGAGTAACCATTAAGTAGCAGTAATTTACCTGGTGCAGCTTGAAGGGGTTTTGTGCCCCCTTAAAGATAATCTGTTCCCTCTTTGCAGGGAGTAAGCGACAAAGGAGAGTTAAAGGATGCTCGCCTCTCTTACTGGAGACCAAGTCAACGGGGTGTCTAAGAGGGGCGAAGCCCCTCTTACCTAACCAACTCCCCCTCTCCTTCAAAGGAGAGGGGGAGGAGATTTTAGAGAGGGGGTGAGGTTGAGATGAGAAAAAGGTTATGGTTGGCAGCAAGTTTGTTAGTAGCAATAGCCCTCCTTATGGGTGGCTGTGCTTCTACAGCTATAAAGCCGCTAACAGGCAGTGAAAAGAATACAATGGTTAGGGTAGCGCTCGCTCATCCTGAGGTAGCGAAGTGGCTGGAAACGGCAGAGGTATATGGCGTCGAAGTGGGCTGGTCGATTGTAAGTTGGAATAACTCTGAAGCAACGGGGTGGGCACGTGTAGCATACGAAGAAATAGCCGACGGTAGTTTTCCTCCAGCTAAGTTATTTCCTCCAGAATCGACAAGCATCCATCCGGATGTTCTCATTCGTCTTAGGAACCCACCACGAATGCATATTCATATAGCCTTTGACCGTAAGACGATGGAGGTAGTGGCTGTTCAATTTCTAGAGAGACCAGCGACGGGTCCCACTCCACCCAAATAAAACAAGTAAGTTTTGCGAAGAGAGGAGTCTTTAATGCGAGCTATTATCAGCGTATCGGACAAAACCGGGGTAACCGATTTTGCCAAAGGGTTAAGTCAATTGGGGTTTGAGATATTCTCAACCGGCGGCACCAAGAAGGCTCTGGGAGAAGCCGGGGTACCGGTGAAAAGCGTCTCTGTGATTACCGGATTCCCCGAGATTCTTGATGGCAGGGTCAAGACCCTGCACCCCGCAGTTCACGGTGGCATTCTGGCTAACCGTAAAATACCCGCTCATATGGAAGAGCTAGCCAAGCATAATATCAATGAAATTAATCTGGTAGCGGTTAATCTTTATCCCTTTGTCCAGACAGTCTCTAAGGAAGGGGTTACTGTTGACGAGGCACTGGAGAATATTGACATCGGCGGACCGACTATGATTCGAGCTGCTGCCAAGAATTTTCCCAGTGTTATGGTGATAGTAGACCCCACCGACTACTCATCCGTTTTAGAGAAATTGAAGGCGGGTAACTTAGAACTGGCTGAGCGCAAGAAACTGGCTCAGAAGGCTTTTCAGCATGTGGCAATCTATGATACCGCCATCTCCCAGTACCTGAGACAGGACACAGAAGGTCTCCCCGAGGAGATGACCGTAGCCTTGAAAAAGCGCCAGAACCTGCGCTACGGGGAAAATCCCCACCAGCAGGCTGCCTTCTACGCTGAGCAAGTGGTTGGGGAAAAGAAAGCGACCGGCATCACCTGGGCAGAACAGCTATGGGGCAAGGAGCTCTCCTTCAACAATATCCTGGACGCTGATGCTGCCTGGGGGGCAGCTACTGACTTCGCTGCGCCTACGGTAGCCGTTATTAAACACACCAATTCCTGCGGGCTGGCCAGCCACAACGATATTGCCGAAGCCTACCGACGGGCTTTCAGCGGCGACCCGGTAGCTGCCTTCGGCGGTATTGTTGCTGCCAACAGGCCGGTTACCCTGGCTATGGCAGAGGCAATAAAGCCAGTTTTCTACGAAATAGTTATCGCTCCAGAATACGAAGCTGAAGCCCTGGAATTGCTAAAGCGCAAGAAGGACTTACGCATTCTTGTTGCTGAGCTACCACCGGGCTACGGTAAGGCAGAACCGGTCTATCTTGACTTCCGCCGGGTCAAGGGAGGCTTCCTTGTCCAGAGTTCAGATTCCATCCCTGAAAATAAGATTAGCTTAAAAACGGTAACCAAGCGCCAGCCTACCAAGGCAGAAATAGACGACCTGCTCTTTGCCTGGCGGGCAGTTAAGCATATAAAATCAAATGCCATTGTGCTGGCTAAAGATAAGACGCTGGTCGGTATGGGAGCGGGACAGCCCAGCCGCATTATCAGTGCTCAGATAGCCAAGGAAAAGGCTGGGGACAAAGTCGCTGGCAGCGTTCTGGCTTCTGATGCTATGTTCCCCTTCTCTGACGTGGTGGAAGCTGCCGCTGCCGGTGGGGTAACCGCCATTATCCAGCCCGGCGGTTCCATAAGAGACGAGGATTCAATCAAGGCAGCCGATAAGCATAATCTAGCCATGGTTTTTACCGGGGAAAGGCATTTCAGGCATTAAGCAAAAACAAAGATATGCCACACTACATGGTCAAATGGGACAACGGTGCTGAAATTATCCTGCTTGAAGAAGTCGAAGAAGAATTATAGTTTTAGCACCGTTCAAATTTGAGACACAAAACCTGACGGGTACTATCGATAATCTTAGCTCTTTCGTCTATTCGCCAGCCAACAACCCACAGGATATGCCGGGGTGAGTAGACAACCGGTATTTGTCCCCGCCAAGTGCGCGGGATTTTAGCGTCAATCATAAACTCGCCTAACTTCTTGGGCTGGCTCATCCCCAGAGGCTGAAATCTGTCACCATAGCGACGAGTTCGCACCAACAGCTTTTTACCCGTCTTATCGTAGTCAAAATAGGCGACGAAGAGGTTATTTATTAACCCTATCCCCTTTGTCCCCTCCCCCTTAATAAGGGGAAGGGAAGTTGTAGTTTCCGAAGGGGCTAACACCCCTTCGGGCTTCCCTTCTTTCATCTGCTCCCGGTCTACAATGGTGGCTGTAACACGCCAGCCGGGCAGCAAGGTTTCGCCGGGCACATTCAGGGAAAGCTCACCTTCTAAAGAGGGGAAGGGGGTTAACAGCAATGGCTCAGAACTTATCAGGTATTTATCATATTCTATAGAAAAGGTTAAGCCCCCGGGCAAGTTGAGCCTTTTCCCTGCCGGCTTGGACAAAGCCTCCATTATCTCCTCAATATGGCGCATTTCAATATCCCTGAGATTGCCCAGTAATTTTTCTATAGACATCCGCAGCAGGTTTCGTTGTAAAGCGGAAGACAACCGAAGAAACCTCTCCTTATCCAAAGCTATGGTGTTTTCATATTTTTGAACCACTCTGTCCCATATACTGGCAGTTTCTCTATCGAGAAAATCAAGGTCATCGCCAACAATGCGAGCGGCTCGGAGCAAGGCTCTGGTCACCTGCGGGTTATAACTCTGCAACAGAGGCAGAAGCTGTTGCCGGATTCTATTCCGCAGTGGTGATAGCGATAAATTAGAGGCATCAAGCCGGGGTGCCAGCTGGTGATACTGGCAATAGGTTGCCGTCTCACGCCGAGTTACCGGCAACAGAGGTCTTATTATCGCCAGGCTATCCCCTGAAGACTGCCACCGGGTATATGGCTGTAATCCTCGGAGCCCCCTGGTTCCCGTACCCCGGATTAGATGCATCAGTATGGTTTCTATATGGTCGTCAGTAGTGTGCCCTACTGCCACCCGCTCCGCTCCCACCGACTTTGCCACCTCAGCCAGGAAAGCGTAGCGCACCTCACGGGCTGCCTCCTCCAGTGAAATGTGCTTCTGAGCTTGATATGCCGTCACCTCACGCCGTTCTATGGTGGCTGGGATACTCAAATGGTGGGCTAGGTCAGCAACATATTGAGCATCAGCCTCGGACTCAGCCCCACGCAACTGGTGGTTAAGGTGAGCTATATGCAGCGTTATACCCAGCTCTTGTTGCAGGTTAACCAAAACATAAAGCAGACAGACTGAATCTGGACCACCGGATACCGCCACTACCAACTTCTCTTGGCTTGATACCAGGCGATTTTCCCGGATAAAGCGCCGCACTTTCTGTTCCAGTTGATGTTGACGTCCTTCAGTATTTTTCATATCAACTGTCTGTGTTTACCATATAATCTTGCTATCAACTACTGTGCAGTCGCTGGCTCGAATCCTGTGGTCTTTCATCAGTGGTCGGTAGGGTTCACCCACCACCAGCCCCACTACCTCGTCGGATTGCGGTTCAATGTAGATAAGCCCCTCATCTACTGTCTCAAAGGCAACTATGGCATGCCCGGGGAGGTTTCGCAAGTAGAGCAGAACCAAGCCGGCTCGGATACCCTCAAGCTCAGCATTATTATTTACCTCAGCAGCAAAATTAAAACAGACATACTTATGCTCATCCGCGATATACGAATTGAGGTTTGTCTTATCACGAGCCAGGAATTCCTCTAGCTCTGCGTATGTAGGGTCGTGAAGTTCAACTCGAATTGCCTGTCCGTCTTTATGCCCCACCGCCACACCAGATTCATACCCGTAGTCATACCCCTCAGCAAATGCCTCACTATAACCCACATCATACTGCTCATCATAGCCGAAATCATACTGCTGGCTATATCCCTCCCGGTAACGAACAGGGTAGACCTGGTCATAGGCTTCGTGATAGCTGTAGCTATACGCAGCGTCAATTTCCTGCTGCCAGTTGTAAATTATATCCACCAGGCAAACAGCCGGCACAGCCAGAAGCAAGCATTCAATCAAGATGCCTATGGAGATGCCTACTTTCTTTAAAGCACTCATTCCCCGTATCCTCGGTTATTTACCAGATGACCAGTATTTCCACAATGGTATCGTCGTATTCCGGTACCTGAAACCCGTTTAACTCCGAGTAGCACTTGCCAACCTCCAGTTCGACCTCGTTGCCTGACCAGGGCTGAACAAAAACAAGTCCCTTATCCGCAGTGTCAAAAGCGACCCAGTAATAATATGGCGACCAATCAGCCCGGCTAAGAGGCGGAGTACGAATTAACCCCTCATCTCCGACCTTAGTAGCAACCAGAGGGGGTGGATACCAGGTGGCAATACGAATTCGAACATATGCTGTCTGAATGCCTTTATCTTCGGCATTGTTATTGATTTCCCAGGCAGAACTGGTATCATCCTCCGCCAAAAATTCCTGCAGCTCATCGTAGGTAGGCTTGCGGACAATATCGTCAGTACCAACTCCCTCCTCAAAGCCAGTGGTGTAGCCGTAATTATAACTTTCCTCCTCGCCCTCTTTGTAGCCAATCTTGCTTCCCTGTAAGTAACCAAGCTCACCCCCATCCTGGTAGCCAGTCCGGATACCTTCCTGATAGCCAGCCAGATAACCCTGGGAGTGACCTTGGTCATAACCACGCTCATGAGTCTCGGCTACCCGGTTGTCAAGATTATAGGACACGAAGATGAGGGTGCCAGTAACAATAATAATAAGTACAGCAAGAGCTATGCTAGTTACTTTCACCTATCTCATAACCTTATCCTAGAATAAGCTTGGTGCGGTGTATCAACTGTGGATAATGGGTAAAACCCAGGGCCAAGATAACCTGCTCCGGTCTTCCCGAACCTCTATTATCACAGCGCAATTTCATACCTATGGTGCAATAGGATTGTCGCCAATCAATGAGCCAGAGGTCATCAATTAAAACCCTCAAGTCATAAAAGTGCGTGCCGGTATCTCTCTGGTGCTGCCAGGGCAGTTCCTTTAGTGACAGCAGGGAAGCCAGTGCTGATTCTATATCCTCTTGACCCTTCTCCACTTCCACTCCCACTGTATATTCGGCATAACGAATTTGTGATTGCAATGAGGGCATAGTCAGAGCTATCTGGTAAACCTGCAGTATATCAATACCGGACGGTAGTTGCTGACTTACCGCATCGATGAAAAAATGAGGAGACACCTGCCTGGCAACGAAGACATCCATCAGCTCAGCTTCACTGGTTACCCCTACCGAGAGCGGAGCTGCCAGCGATATTCTGGGGTGGGGGCTGAACCCCTCAGTATAAGCCAGTGATACTCCGGCACGGTGAAGTGCTCTTTGCCACAGACGCATAATATCCAGATGGGAAATGAACTTGACCTCCTGTCCCCGGCAAAACCTAACCCTCAGTCTTTGCATGTCTTTCCTTGGTGAGCAGAATTTCCTCGATTTTCATCCCCCGCATTCTGG
>DATKVW010000043.1:0-7379 GCA_035529875.1 Dehalococcoidales bacterium
CCCGCCAGGACAATCTGACGAAGGCCCGCCAGGACAATCTGACGAAGGCCCGCCAGGACAATCTGACGAAGGCCCGCCAAGATAGTATACGGTGTAGAAGGAAAGGGATTTATAGGTTTTGTTTTGAATCTCTACTACTGCTAAGTATTCTAACAATACCTGCAACGAAATTCATGCCGGGAACCCTTTTCAGAGGCGTGGACAGCCACGTCCAGGCTGTCTTTGGCGATGTCAATTCCCACGTATACTTTTTCCATACAATCTCTCTTTCTGGCCCGTCCTTGCGCGATGCGGGCTTGATTAGCCCAATCAACTGTTCGGGCTCTTCTAAGTTACAGGCAAGACGCCCCGTGCTTTCCTACGGTCTTCTTACACCAAGAGGGTACCGGTCTGTCTCGCCTTCTCAAGAAATCATAGCACTAAACCAAAATACAAGGGGGTCAGGGAGATAGGTTCCAAACGAATATCTAAAAGGGGTAAAGGCTACAGCGAGATCCAAAACCCTTTGGTTTTGAATTCAGGGCTTAGAAGTTAGAACCTGTTTTGAGAGAGCGGAGTGTTTATGAGGGACGCTAGTCCCTCTTTCAACATCTCTCTCCCCTCCTTTGATGATGGGAGCTTATTTCCCCCTCTCCTGTTCAGGAGAGGGGGATTAAGGGGGTGAGGTTGCTAGACAGCTACCCTCTTATCTTATTTATAGGGGGATAAAGAGGGATAGGGTTGATAAATAATCTCTAAATAGCCTCGTTGCCTTAGCTAAGCTGGGTATGGTATAGTTTGGGTAGTGGAAAACAAGCTTGATTTTATTGCCTCAGGCACGGTTACCTCACCTCGTGGGTTCAGTGCCGGGGCTACTTATGCCGGACTGAAGAAAAACAAGGCTGGTGTCCTTGACCTTGGCATCCTCTTTTCCGAAGTGCCCTGTGTGGCTACTGCTTTATTTACCAACAACAAGATTAAGGCAGCCCCGGTAGTACTATCTCAGCAGCGTTTAAAGTCGGGGAGAGCGGTGGCGGTAGTGGTGAATAGCGGCTGTGCCAACGCTTTTGTTGGGGAGCAGGGTGTGGACGATGCCGCCGAGATGGCGGAGCTTACCGCTAGGAATCTCGGGATATCTCCCAAGGATGTTCTGGTAGCCAGCACCGGTGTCATTGGTCAGCGATTGCCTGTGGAGCGGATAAGGGCGGGTATAAGTCATATTGCCCTTTCCGAAAAAGGTGGTCATGAGCTAGCCAAGGCGATTATGACCACTGATACCGTTCCCAAGGAAACAGCGGTAGCTGTCCGGGTTGATGATAGCCAGTTTATCATTGGCGGGGTGGCTAAAGGCTCGGGGATGATTCACCCCGATTTGGCTACTCTACTCTGTTTCCTGACCACTGATGCTGCTGTGGATATAGATTTTCTTAAATCGTCCTTGCGCCGGGCGGTAGATATGTCCCTTAATATGGTTTCCATTGATGGAGATACCAGTACTAACGATACAGTGCTGATAATGGCTAACGGACGGGCGGGGAATGAGACTATTTCATCGGGTAGTCGGCTGGCTGACGTTTTCCAGCAAGCCCTTGACCAGGTTTGCATCTATCTGGCGAAGATTATTGCTCGTGATGGCGAAGGGGCAACCAAGCTCATTGAAGTTGCGGTTACCGGGGCAACTAGCCTTGATGAGGCTAAGTTAGCGGCGAGGACAGTGGTAAGCTCGCCGCTGGTGAAGTCGGCGGTGCACGGCAATGACCCCAACTGGGGACGGGTGGTGGCGGCAGTGGGGCGGAGTGGGGTGGAGGTGGTGGAATCAAAGATTGACCTTTATATTGGTAACATCTGTCTGGTCAAGGGTGGGCACCCACTGCCGTTTAATCGTGAAGATGTGATAAATGTGTTGCGTAATGTTGAAGTTTCGATAAGTTTACAGCTTAACCTGGGCTCGGGCAGTGCTACCGCCTGGGGCTGTGATTTATCCGAGGAATATGTCACCATTAACAGTCAGTATACCACTTAGAAGAAGGAGGAAATTAGGGGAGTATAGAGGGGCGTAGCCCCCCTAAAAAGTTATTTCCCCCTCTCCCTTAATAAGGGGAGGGGGATAAAGGGGGATGGGGTTACTAAATGGATAAGGTTATTGTGGTTAAGATAGGTGGGGCTACCCTGGGTAGCCATGACACTACTATTGAGGACCTGGTTGAGCTTCAAAAACAGGGCAAATCACTGGTAGTAGTCCATGGTGGTGGCAAATTGATAACTGACTGGCTTAAAAAACACGGGATTTCCAGCCGGTTTGTCCAGGGGGAGCGGGTAACTGATAAGGCAACTCTTGAAGTGGTCATTTCAGTATTAGCCGGGCTGGTCAACAAGGAGATTGTAGCCGCTATTAATAGCCTGGGGGGACGGGCAGTAGGTCTCAGTGGTGTAGATGGAGCCATTATTCAGGGTAAGGTCAAGAATAAGGAGCTAGGCTATGTCGGTTCGGTAACCAAAATAGACCTCACTCCTTTGGAGATTTTGTTACATTCCGGCTATATCCCGGTGGTGGCTCCGGCAGCCCTTTATCTTGATAAATCAGACGAAAAGGTGAGGATACTTAACATTAATGCTGATATTGTGGCTGGTGAAATAGCGGCTGCTGTCGGTGCTGAATCTCTAATCTTTTTAACTGATGTTGCTGGTGTTTGTGACCAATCAGGCAGGTTACTGCCTCAGTTGTCACCCGGTGAGGCTGAAGCATTAATAGTTTCGAGTGTAGCTTCAGGAGGGATGGTGCCCAAGATTAAAGCCTGCCTGATAGCTTTGTCCAATACTTCAGCTGCGCATATCACAGATGGCAGAAAGCCACACGCCTTGCTCCGGGAGATTGAACAGGGCGGTAGTGGCACCACAATACAACATTTACACGCGTAGATTGAAGAGATTGTGTAGCGGACCTATCCCCCTGACCCCCTTCCCTTGAGAAGGAGAGAGGGATTAAGGGGGTGAGGTTGAAAAGCAATCTCGCTATAGGGAGTAAGAAATGACTAACTGGCAGGAACTGGAGCATAAGTACTTTATGAATACGGTACAGCGGGTACCGATAACCTTGGTGAGAGGACAGGGAGCGCGGGTATGGGACGAAAATGACCGGGAGTATCTCGACTTTGTTGGTGGCTGGGCAGTTACCAGCCTGGGGCACTGTCATCCGGTGGTGGTTGAAGCGGTGGCGGAGCAAGCTAAGACACTCATTCAGACTTCAAACCAGTTCTATACCATTCCTCAGGTTCAGTTAGCTGAGCTTTTGGTTCAGAATAGCTGTCTGGATAAGGTCTTCTTCTGCAATAGTGGTGCTGAAGCCACTGAGGGAGCAGTTAAGTTAGCCCGGCGTTACGGACAACACTATCTGAATGGAGCCTATGAGGTTATTACCATGACCGATTCCTTTCATGGTCGCACTCTGGCGATGACCGCAGCTACCGGTCAGGCCAAGTTCCAACAGCCATATGTTCCATTGCCGGTTGGTTTTGTCAATGTTGATTTTAATAATATTGAGGCGATAAAGTCGGCAACTACTGAAAAGACCTGTGCCGTGATGTTAGAGCCAGTGCAGGGGGAGGGCGGTGTCAACCTGCCCGGTGATGATTATTTAACTGCAGTGCGGAGATGGTGTGACCAGAAGGGTATACTGCTTATTCTGGATGAGATTCAAACCGGCATAGGACGACTGGGAATACTTTTTGCTTATGAGCAGTATGGTGTTGAACCTGATATAATGACATTAGCCAAAGGCTTGGCTAATGGCGTGCCCATCGGGGCTATATTAGCTAAAGATAGCGCTTCTGTTTTTGTTCCCGGTGAGCATGGCTCTACCTTCGGGGGTAATCCTTTAGCCTGCGCCGCCGGTTACGCTACGGTAAAGTTTGTTATTGACCATAATGTTGCCGGTAATGCCAAGAAGGTGGGGCAGTATTTTATTAGCGGTCTGGAAAAATTAAGGCAGAAATTCCAGTTTATTACTGAGGTTCGAGGACGGGGACTGTTATTGGCTATGGAGTTTAGCTCGGATATCGCTGGGTCATTGGTAACGGCTTGCCTTGATAGAGGCTTGCTGGTTAATCGAGTGAAACCCAATGCCTTGCGCTTTATGCCTCCCCTCATTATCGGGAACAAGGAGGTTGATGAGGCGCTGGGTATTTTAGATAAAGTATTGTCCGGCGTTGTTAGCAAGATATGAAGAAAAGGATTCGTATACTTAAGATAGGGGTAATATTAACCATAGTTTTATCGTTGGCTACTGTGGTTATAGCTCCGCCGTCTTTGATGGCTGGGGTAGTTAGTGAGGTTGGCGCTGGTGGTTTTCCCATATCAGCCGCTGACTTTTCCGCGGTGCCGCAATCCGTAGTTGAGGATGCCACCGGATTATCCGTAGAGTTATTTGGAGATTACGATGAGAAGTGCGACCAGTTTGTGAACCAGCTATTAGCCACCTATTTGGAGGCTAAAGACAAGGATTTTATTATGTTTTTTAACTCAGGAGGCTGGGGGTGGAATCTATTAGAGATTTCCCCCGACTGGAATAGCATCTTTACCGGTGTTCAATCTGAATTAGGCAAATTAGGTTATACCTCACTGTGGCTGAATTATAAGCGGACGATTGGCCCTTTGAAGGGGCACCTTGACGAGTTTATGTCAATAATAAGCCTTCATCCGCAGAAGGCTAAAGATTTAGCCTCCAGAGTAGAGTTTCTCACCGACCATATCCCGGGTCTCAGGGTTATTATCGGTGGTGAAAGTAACGGCGCCATTTTCTGTGATAGGGCGATGAATATTTTGAAGGATAATCCCCAGGTATATAGCATTCAAACGGGTCCTCCCTTCTGGTATAAGAATGCTGTGCAGGATAGAACACTGGTTATGAGAAGCAACGGGGTGATTCCTGATGCTTTCAGTCAGGGAGACCTTTTTACCATAGTTTGTGCTAACATGGAATCTTTTTTGGGTTTCTCTAAGCCGGAAAACTCAGGTAAGATATTACTCTATTTAGGAGCCCCAGGGCATGAGTACTGGTGGCAAGACCCCGAGGTTCATTCTAAAATTACTAACTTTCTGCAGCAAATGCTACGGTTAGATAACGGGGGTTAGTTTAAGGGAGGTTGGGTATGTCATGAAAAGTAGTCGTCAGGTCAAACTGGCTCCGTCTATTCTCTCAGCTGATTTCGGTCGGCTGGGTGAGCAGGTGGCTGAGGCCACCAGGGCGGGTGCTGACTATATTCATGTTGATGTTATGGACGGGCACTTCGTGCCACAGATAACTATTGGCGCTCCGGTAGTCAGTGCGATTCGTCGCTGGACAAATCTCCCTCTGGATGTTCATCTTATGGTTAAGACACCGGAACACCAGATTAGTCAGTTTGCTGATGCCGGGGCTGATATTATAACTGTCCATGTAGAAGCCTGTACTCATATTCACCGGGTGGTGCAGGCAGTTAAAGGATTAGGGGTTAGAGCAGGGGTTTCTCTCAATCCGGGAACACCTGTAGATTTGCTTGACGAAATTCTTCCCTCGGTTGATTTAGTCCTGGTAATGACAGTCAACCCTGGCTATGGCGGGCAAGCTTTTATCGAGTCTACACTGGATAAAATAGCCCGATTGCGTGCTGAGCTGGACAGAATGGGCTTAGCGGCTGAGTTAGAGGTAGATGGCGGCATTAACGCCGAGGTTGCCCCCAGAGTGGTGCAAGCCGGGGCTCGGGTACTGGTAGCTGGGGCAGCGGTATTTGATGCCAGACAGAGTGTGAAGGAAAACCTGGATAAGATACGGGCTAGCTTGGACTAGGGGCTAGCCTTTTGTTGGTTTTGCGCTGATTACGCAGGCATCTGGTGCACAGATTGAGGCGTTTCGGTTGACCATCTATAGTGAGGGTAGCCGGGTGGATATTGGGTAACCAGCGCCGATTGGTGCGACGCTTGGAATGACTTACATTATGACCAAACTGAGGTGATTTTCCACATAGATCACATTTCAACTTTTCTTCTCTCCTTGACTATCACACAAACTTGTTATAAACTTTGCCTACCAATATTAGCATACTCGGGCAAATTTGGCAAAGGTGGCTGTTTAGAAGGGAATTGAACGGGGCGACGCTCCGTGGACAAACAAATTAACAAGGACGGTATGAGATGAAGCAGGCTAAACCTGTTACCGGGCAAGACTTGAGAGAGATGTTATCTGCAGCTACTACGTGGCTGGAGAAGAGCGCCCCGGAGGTTGATGCTTTGAATGTTTTCCCGGTGCCTGATGGTGATACCGGGACTAATATGCTGCTTACCATGCGTTCCACAATAGAGGAAGCTTATCACGCTCCTGACCGTAGTGCCTCGGCAGTGGCTCAGGCTATGTCCAGGGGGGCACTAATGGGAGCCAGGGGTAATAGTGGCGTAATATTATCGCAGATTTGGTGCGGTTTGGCTCAGGGTTTGGCGGGAAAAGAGTCATTTAATGGTAGTGACTTTGCTGATGCCTTACAACAATCAACGGTGATGGCATATAAGGGACTGAGCAATCCGGTGGAAGGGACTATTCTTACCGTAATTAAGGATGCTGCCGCCGCTGCCCAGGCACAGGCTAGCAGTGGTGATAATGACTTGACATCAGTTTTAGAGGCTACCGTTAGTGCCGCCAGAGAGTCGGTGGCTAATACCCCGAGCCTCCTGCCAGTATTGAGGGACGCCGGAGTGGTAGATGCTGGGGGACAGGGTCTGTTTATTATTCTGGAGGGTGCTCTTTATTACCTCAGGGGAGAGACCGAACAATTGCAGTTGCGTAAGCCCTGGATGATTGCCAGTAATGTACCGTTACCGGCAGGAGCACACCATATAGGAATTGTTGAAGAGGTACCATACGGATATTGCACCAACTTCCTGCTCCGAGGGCAGGGGCTCGACCCGGATAAGCTTAGAACGAAACTGGCGAAGAAGGGAGAATCTCTGGTTGTAGTCGGTGATGACTCTACAATTAGAGTTCATATCCATACCTTAGACCCCGGCGAAATCCTTCATTATGCGTTTTCGCTTGGTACCATGGATGAGATAAACATTCGGAATATGGATGAGCAACACCAGGACTTCTTGGAGATGCGGAAGGAGAGGGAACTGGCGGTTGATGTGGCTACCGTTGCTGTTGCTGCTGGAGACGGACTTGCCGATATTTTTAAAAGCCTGGGAGTGACCGCTGTTGTTCCTGGTGGACAGACGATGAATCCATCGACTAAAGATTTACTCCAGGCGGTGGAGTCAGCGGCTTCAGATAAGGTTATCATTCTACCCAACAACAAAAATATAGTGCTTACCGCCAATCAGGTTCAGTCGTTAACGACCAAGGCTATAAAAGTAGTGCCGACGAAAACAATTCC
>DATKVW010000044.1:0-4386 GCA_035529875.1 Dehalococcoidales bacterium
GCCGAGGCTATCCCTCTTAAACCAGAGTGCTTTACCCAATAGCAAGAATACAGAGAATGGAATGACTAGTACCGCTATAACTAACTTTATCATTGATGGGTTAATGCTTGACAATAGATAAGCGCCTAGAGGAATACCGAATATACTACCCACGCAAATGAGTGCCACTCGTCGTATATCGATATGCTGCCTCGAATGAAATAAAATAAATGCACAGAGAACGGTATTGAGGATGACACTGATTACGACTACCGATTTTGTTTCAAACACAAATAGAAGTAAGGGCGTGGCAACAAGGCAAAAGCCAAAACCAGTAACAGACTGAACAAAACTGGCTAGCAGAACGATAGCACTAGCTGCAATCAAAGCATACTCTCACTATTCTCTTGCTCTCGCCTTTCGAAGTTCTGACTGCCTCTGAACTAGGGCTTTCTTCTTGTACGAAATGGTGGGCGGTGCCAGGCGATAGACAGAACCTTTAGCCTAGCTTTCAGTATTCCTTAGCCAGATGGTTTGAGTCCCCTCAGGTGGAGTTGGGATAACAATAGGTAGAACTTTTGAACTGGCTTTTGGCTTTACCATTTCACCCGGTTGCTACTGTTAAAGATGATTGTAGCATCAAAGCATCCGGGTCACAAGTGGCAACTGGGCATCCAGTTTGATAACAGTTTGATATTTTGTTGTTCACGCTTGTATCTACAGTACTCCCCAGGTAAAGCTAAATATTATAATCAAAAAGGAACGGCTCTCAGATTAGACCTGTATAGATAGCGTGTGACTTGTCCGACAAGGAACAAGCAAAAGTGATTACGGTGACTACTTTATTTCAGCTAGGTCGTCAAAGGCTATCCAGCCTTTCTTTAACGCACACGTTGCTGCCCCGGTGCGTGAACCAACTTCCAGCTTCCTGAAGATGTTTGCCAGATGAGTGGATACTGTCCGCTCACTGATGGTAAGCTCTCTACCGATGTCCTTGTTGGACATACCTTTGGTAACTAGTCTGAGTACTTCCAGTTCGCGAGGGTGCAAATCCTCAGGATGTACATTCTCACCACGTTGGGCGGCTAGACGATGCAGGACATCGGCAGCAGCCTTCGGGGCAAATACTTCTTCCCCGGCATGCACTGAGTGGATAGCACTGACCAGTTCGCTGAGAGGGCAGGTCTCCAACAAATACCCTAGTGCGCCCGCCCTCAAAGAAGGAAGCATGTTTGCCCCATATTCATATTTACTGAGCATCAGGATAGCAGTAGTCGGGCAGTATGTTTTGATTTGCTTGGCAACCTCAATACCATTAAGCTTGGGCATGGCGATGTCAATTAAAGCTACATCTGGTGTTAATTCCCTTGCCATCCTGACAGCTTCCTCACCGTCCATTGCTGTGGCTACAACCTCGATATCCTTTTCATCCGTCAGGAGACGACTTAGCCCTTCGCTAAAAACCGGGTGTCCGTGTCCAACAAGGACCTTAATTTTATCCATAATGGCATTGTTGAGTATATGACCTGTTAAAAAATTTGTCAAGTAATATACTTATTTGGTTGGTAAGTAAATTTACTTAATTTAGCCACTGCAACTATGTAGTTGCTGTAGAGCGTATTCAGTCTACAAATTTACTATGTTTGACGGATTGTATTAACCCCTACAATTACTTATTATATTATTGACTGGTAACAGGACAATTAAAAAACGTGCAAAAGATTGTCATAGTTGGTGACAGAGCTAGTGGCGGTGGTGGTTTAGTACACGTAACAAGCTAAATATTAGCGTGTATCCTGATGTAAGCTGCACCTCACCAAGACGTAGTGAAAGGTGATAAGAGCCTGGTATAGCGTTATAATGTGCCGGCTTGTATCTGTTCCTAATTTGGATAAGGGGGGGTGGTGCCGTATAAGAGTATAAACTTGGATAGCAGTTAGAGGTAGTTGGTAATCTCAAGTGTTAACAAAAGGAGGCAAATCGGTGAGCAAGAAATTATTACTAATTTCGTTGGCGTTGTTACTAACCGCAGTCTTAATTATTGGTGGCTGTGCGAAACCAGCGCCAGCACCTGCACCCGCACCGGCACCAGCACCTGCACCTGCACCAGCACCAGCACCCGCAGCACATGAAATAGTCACGATTAACATTGTCGGTAATCCGCTTGGCAGCATAGGTTACCGCATGTCAATGGCATGCTCCCAACTAATCGAGAAGACGCATCCCTGGTTGCGGCTTAACGCAATGGAGGGTCTGGGCACCACTGCCAATGTCTACAACATGCTGACCGACCCCGCAACATGGGGAAGCAGCATGATCACTTGTAGCCAGGTTGATTACTTCCTGGCGTCACGAGGTCTAACACTGTTTGAAGAGACGGGGCCTCTTCCTGAGGTAGTGGACAAAGTAGGATTTCTTGGGAACCACTTTATCGGCGTAGCCGGACTTTACACGTTGGACCCCAACATCAAGACCGAGAAAGACCTCGTCGGCAAGAGGATTGCCCTGGGCAAAATTGGGCAGGTAGCCTGGGCGCTGATCCAAACAACAGTGTTAAAGGAGATAGCCGAGATAGATTGTCAGATTGAATACTTGCTGCCTGACACTGCGACCCAGGCATTGATAGACGGTAAGGCTGATGCCGCGGGTATTTTAATGGTCATGTCCCCAGACGCCACGGTAATGAGACCACCTGCTGCCTATACTATCATGGAGGCATCGGGGAAAACGCCTTACTGGATTACCTGGAGCGATGACACGATAAAGAAAGCCGAGGCAACCGGCTGGACTCCGTATTTAAACCCGAGGTTGGTCGCTCCCGGATCATTCATCGGGGTCCAGCCCGACCCGCTCTACCTTAGTTACATAGTGAATGGCTGGGCGCTGCATAAGGACTATCCTGAAGAGGTGGCCTACGAGTTTACCAAATGGTACATAGAAAATAGCGTGAAGCTAGGGGAAATCGACAAAGTAGCAGATACCTTTGCCAAACCAGAGTGGCTGGTTTCTGGTATGAAAAAGGAGTGGGCACACCCCGGCGCGACGAGAGAATATCAGGAAGCCGGGATACCTCTAGAATAGAGGAGCCCAAGTCGAGTAGCTGGGGTTTGAGGGTTCTGATATCACGCCGTAGTGCAGTCACCGGAGGTGCTCAACTCTTATTTTAGCCCCTCTGGTGACTGTATTAGTGAGATGGCTTGGTACAACAGGTTAAGCAATGGATAACGTAGAAGAGAACACATGGGCTAAGGTTTTGCGTTTAGCCACTGTCATTATTGCTATAGTGATGGGGGTGTACCACATTTTGTTCATGGTCACCCCCCTATGGGGGTATAGTAGGCACAATATCATCCATATGGGCTTTGCTATCGCCCTTGTCGTCTTGGGGTTTATTGCTTCACAGACTAGCCGTGTCAAGCGCGGGCTTCTGTTTCTTGTGATGGTAGCGAGTATTGGGAGTTTAGGCTATCTCATTAGCCAGTCGTTTCGGCTGGAGATGCAGATGGGCATGCGCCTAAGTGACCTGGATTTTGCTATAGGTGTTATTCTCATTGTTACTATCATCATTGTTACCTGGCTACAGTGGGGATGGGTGCTGGCTACAGTAGCCATACTCTCTTTACTCTTTCTCTTCTTCGGCTATTATGTTCCCGGCCCCATGAAGGCTCCAGTCATGACTCCACAGTATGCGATGAGCTTCGCCGCCATGAATTTGGGCACCGGTCTTTTTGGCTTAGTCACTCCGCTCTCGTCGGGGATAATCTTCTACTTTATGCTGTTCTCAGGAGTTATGGCAGGAACAGGGGTAACAGCCATGTTCCTGGAAACGGGGAAGGCTCTCGGGCGGCTGTTTAGAGGTGGTGCTGCATTTACCGCCATTATCGGTAGCTCTCTAATGGGCACGGTTACCGGAGCTACAGCGGCTAACGTGGCTCTCACCGGCAGTTTTACCATTCCTACGATGAAAAAGCAGGGGTTTCCTCCCCCGGCAGCGTCGGCGATTGAAAGCGTGGCTTCATCCGGTGGGCAGATAATGCCCCCAATAATGGGCGCCGGAGCTTTTCTCATGGCATCCTTGCTGGGTGTGCCTTATGCCCTCATCATGCTGAAGGCTATTATTCCTGCCCTGCTCTATTACGGGGTGACCATCATCGGAACCCTGGTTCTGATCCGTCACTTTAACATTAGTCCGCCGCCGGAAGAGGTGGACGTGCGTTTGATACTGACCCGGATGCCAGTATTCGTGATTCCGCTGGGGATTCTAGCTGTGCTTCTTGTCCAGGGGCACTCGCCAGGATGGACAGCCATCTGGGCTATGCTGGCATGCACAGTGCTTAGCCTGTTCAGCAAAGGCACTCGACCAAAAAGTCTCTGGGGTTTCTTACAAGACTTTGCGCGAGGCGCAAT
>DATKVW010000045.1:0-2351 GCA_035529875.1 Dehalococcoidales bacterium
CCCCAGAGGGTGTGGGTTCGGTAGATTATAATGGCAACGAATGACAGCCAGACCAAATCACAGAGCCAGTGAACAGTAATAAACGCGATTAACCCGGTTGTGCCGAAATCAAGGGATTTCATAATGAGCATACTGCCGATAGTTGCCCACCATACCAGAAAAAACGGGTTAAGCCCGCTGGTTATGATGCCGGCAGTAAAGGCATTATAGGGTAAATTCTTGCCAGCCTGGACTACCTCGGTCCGGGCGCGAAACATGCTTATTCCCAGCCAGAAAATCATACCGCCACCCAGTATGCTCAGCACCAGCTGCACGATGGTATTCTGGAAGAACGGGGCAAAGCCAAAGTATATAATCAGTATCAGCGGGATTTCTATGACGGCATGCCCCAGGGATATCTGGGTGCCCGCCCAGGGAGACCGGTAGCTTTTGGCTACGGTCATGGCGAACATAGGTCCGGGCATCATCACCCCGGATAACGAAATTACCACCACGCTGAGTAAAAATGGGAGCATCGGTTAGATTGTAACATATTTGATTTCCTGATGCTTGGCATAGCCTCGCTTGAGTTGGTCAGTTTAATAACTTATACTTGAGGAAAAGTGACTGCTGGTAAGGAAAATTGAAGTGGTAGAGATAACCGACCGGGATTTCTCAGTAGAGGAAATAATCAGCCGAATGGCTAAGCCAGAGGTGGGGGGTATTATTACCTATCTGGGCACGGTGCGCAGCTTTTCCGAGGGTGGGAAGGTAGAAAGGGTTGAGTTTGATGCTGACGAGGCTGTAGTCGGCAAAATTAGGGATATAGAGAAGAAGACGCTCAAGGACTTCGATGTGGAGGCAGTGGCGATAGTGCACCGTGTCGGTCGGCTGAAGGTTGGGGATAGGATTCTGCTGGTAGCGGTGAGTGCGGCGCATCGCCAGCCCGCTTTTGCTGCCTGTATGAGTATAATAGATGCCATTAAGGGCATACACTCCACCTGGCAACGGGAGGTCTATCGCAGTAGCTAGACTGGGAGAAAGCGGATGTCATTAGATTTAGCTAAGCTAGTGTCGCAGGTTGGGGGTATGATTGCCCGGCTGAAGGCAGGCAGAGAAGAAAAGCAGGAGCGTCTGAACAATGCTTTAGATGTTCTTCGCCGTCAAACCCCTGACCTTGATTCTTTAGCCAGCAAGATTGCCGCCAGCAAGACCACCTGGCTGGTGGCTGGTCTGGTTGATGGGCTTGACCGGCACTATGAACCACCACCCTGCCCCCCGGAATTCACCGTTATGGCTACCGATGGCTCTCACATTGATGTTGACCGGCATCGCTCCACAAGGTGTTACCTGATAAATATCGGCACCGTTGTCCTTAACTATGGTGCCCAGCCCAACGCCCTCCTTGATAGCATTCCCAACCTCTACTCCGGGGATGAAGACCTGGTTATTAGCCCGGCTGGTGTTAAGGGGCGGGAGCAGCCTGTAGAAGGTACGCTGTTGGGCATCAAGCGGGGTGTTGATGAACTCTACCAGCTGGTGCAACTGGCTAAGGAGCTGCCCGCCGGCAGCTCAAGTCTGGCTTTGCTGGACGGCACCCTCATTCTGTGGGGTCTGGAGGCTTACCCCGAGTTTGTTACCGAGGCACTGCTGGATAAGGGCTTTCTGAGCTATCTGGATGACATAAAAAAGCTCAATAGTGATAAAAAGCTGGCTAGCGCCAGCTATATCAGTTTTTCCCGCAGCACCGATGTCGCCAATGTGCTGCGGGTGGCGCTGTGCCCCTATGACCCCCCCGATTGCGACCGCTACTGCTCTACCAGTGACAAAAGAGATTGCGATGCGGTAGCCGGAGTTCGGGACAGAGACCTGTTCCTGAATTTATTGGGTGAGGGGGAAAGGTCGGCTCTGTTTATCAGCCAGTCGTCCATAGTTAACAAGCACTACGGCGCCCACCGGGTCTATTTCTTCTACCTCCGGGTGGATGATGAAATTGCTAGAGTTGAGATTCCCCAGTGGGTAGCACTGGATGAGAATCTGCTCAACTTCACCCATTCTCTGGTCTTGGACCAGTGCCGGCGGGGACAGGGCTATCCCGTGGCGTTAAGCGAAGCTCATGAGAAGGCAGTGGTAACCGGGGCGGATAGAGAGCAGTTCTGGCAGCTGGTGGAGTCGTCTCTGGTGGACGAGCACCTCCCCACCCTCGCCTCCGCCAAGAGTTTAAGCAAAAGGACAAGGTGGGTGTAAGGTATTAATGACCCACTCTTGGCAATTGAGGAATGCACTAAATAATGAAGTAGTTCGACAGAAGGGAGGAAAACAAAATGAAGAGCAGTGGCCCCGGATTTGGTTTGATATGGTTCATCGGCTGG
>DATKVW010000046.1:0-6824 GCA_035529875.1 Dehalococcoidales bacterium
ACGGTTAATTGCCCTGGACTTTGCCGAGGAAATGTTAAGGAAAGCCCAAGCTAAGGGCGGTGACGGTAATATTGGTTACCTCCACGCCGATGTAACCAGTGTGCCTTTGCTTGGTGGGGTCTTTGATGCTGTGGTGTGCTATTCCAGCTTTCCCCACTTCCAGGATAAGCCGAAGACTCTCAATGAAATTAATCGTATACTTAAGCATGGTGGCAGGCTGTTCATCTGCCATACCTCAAGCCGGGCTGAAATTAACCAGCTCCACCACCAAATCCCGGTAGTTGAAAACGATATCATTCCTGACGAGCATAATATACGTATAATGCTGTCGGTGGCTGGTTTTATTGATATTGAGATAGACGACAGTGATGACAGTTATCTGGCCAGTGCTGAGAAGCCGAGTCTGGTTTAGATTAGTTTGAGGGTCTGCGGCTCAAGCTCAAGGCTGATGTCCAGGGCTTTAGGGGAGTGGGTAAGGGCGCCTATAGAGATAATGTTGACCCCGGCCATAGCGGCGGCACGGACATTGGTTAGGGTAATACCCCCTGAGGCTTCCGTCTTAACGTGTTCCGGGATTAGGCTTATTACACGGCGCATTTCATCCGGGGGCATGTTGTCCAGCATAATTATATCGGCTCCGGCTGCTGCTGCCTCCCGTGCTTCTTCCACAGTATTGACCTCTATCTCCACCGTTAGCCCTTGAGGGACGTTTTGTTTTGCCTTGGTGACAATATCTTTCAGACTCATCCCCAGGACACGCAACGCGGCTAGATGGTTATCCTTAATCAAAATGCCGTCGCCCAGGTGGAAACGGTGGTTATGACCACCGCCCATCCGCACCGCATACTTTTCCAGCAGTCTGAGACCGGGGGTGGTCTTACGGGTATCGGTAATCCTTACTCCTGTTCCCCGTGTTTCCGCTATGTATTGAGCTGTCTGGGAGGCGATGCCACTGAGTCTCTGCAGAAAATTAAGAGCCACCCGCTCCGCTTTGAGGATGCTTATTACCCTGCCCGAAACGGTGGCGATTATGTCACCGCATTTAATCTTAGCCCCATCTTTGACAAGCAAATCAACTGTAAGTGAGGAGTCAACCCTGAGAAACAGCCTTTTGGCGACTTCACCGCCCGCCAGTACTCCCTCTGCCTTGACCAGTATGGATGCCTTTCCCTGGAGGTCAGGCGGTATCAGTGTCTCGCTGGTCACATCACCGTGACTTATATCTTCGGCTAAGGCAAGGTCAATAATGTTATCAACTTGTTCTTCAGGTAAATTTACTTCATTCATCTACCTCACCTCCTGTAATTCTTATAGTAACCCTATCCCCTTTATCCCCTTCCCCTTATCAAGGGGAAGGGGATAATATTCTTTAGAGGGGCGAAGCCCCTCTTTAACTCCCTTCCAGATTAACCTCCTTCAAAATCTGCTCGGTCAGGTTTAATCTCCTAATACATAAATACCACTACTGGTAAAAATTTTCAACAGGCATTCCGATAGAAATAGCCTGCTCCGGGCATTGCTTGAAGCAGGCAGTGCAATTTTCGCATTTTTCGGCATCGGTAACCACCGCCTTTTTGCTCTCCAGTGCATAAACTCCCCGGGGGCAGACATCAATACATATGCCGCAGCCGGTGCAGTCCTCTGGGTTTACCGTTACCTTGAAACGTCCCGGTCCTTTGGTTAGTCCTCTTTCCTGTGTCCAGGTTACCCACTCGCTGTGAAACAGGGGTGAACTCCCCGGAAAATCAATGCCGATAATGCCAGCAATGAAAAGTGCACTGAGGCTTAGAATCCATACATCCCCTGTACTCCACTGGCTGATAAAGAGACCGAAGGCAGCTGTCCCCAGGGCGGATATCGCCCCGACGGCCAGAGCGGTGATGATGCTTGGTTTTCCCGGTAACCAAAAGAAAAGAGTGAACAGCAATAGTGCCATTATCCAGATTAAGGCTATCATTTCGGGTAAAAGATGCGGCCACAGGATAGCAAACAGGATGCCGATTAGAATTGTCATGGGGAATGCCCACATTGCTGCCATCTCCAGTCGCTGCATGATGGGGAATTCT
This sequence comes from Dehalococcoidales bacterium, assembly GCA_035529875.1. Taxonomy (GTDB): domain Bacteria; phylum Chloroflexota; class Dehalococcoidia; order Dehalococcoidales; family DATKVW01; genus DATKVW01. Next base: position 2,067 of record DATKVW010000046.1, read on the forward strand.
ACCAGATTCATTTCCGCTGTTTTTTTGAGCCCGTTCTTTATGTATTGTGGGATATCACGGGCATAAGTAGGTCCAAACTTGGTATGCCACCCGGTCTTCTGGTGAATCTCTCTGGGGTTTACCCCGGCAGTGCAGAGCTGGGGCAATATTAGCTGGCGGTGGTCGACCATTTCACCTATGCCTGAGGCTTTGATGACAGATACTACCTGGTCAGCGGTGAAATGTCCCCCTTTGGCAGCACACCAGACATTTATTCCTTTAGTGTTAACTATCAGGAGGTAACAGTCTATCTTATTTTGAGTGAGAACCCGGGTTACCCTTCTTACGGTTAAATCAAAGTTGGCGGTAACCAATACCGGGGAATGCCGGTCAGGCTTGCCCAAGACCCTGAGGCCGGTCCTGGTAGGAAAGGGCAGGACTCTGAGAAAGGTTTCAATTAAAGATTTGATAAAATCCAGCATTTATGCGGTTACCTTTCTTGCCTGGAATAGCCTCATTGTTCCCAGAAGATAGCTTTTAGTCTTTATTATATTGAATCCTGCCTGCCTGAGGTCTTCATCCAGACCGGAGACAGCCCTGGTGGTGGTCTGGGTAAAAATATAGGCTATTATGACAAACGGAAGACGGAAGAGAAATAGTAGAAGTTTACCGAGGAGGCTCTGGGGCATAATTTCATCGGCAATTAACAGGCTGCCGTTTGCCGTCAAAACCCGGTAGCATTGATTCAGCACATACCTTATCTCTTCCGGAGACATCTCACTGAAGACCAGGGTGCTGGTTATCACATTGAAGCTGTGGTCACCAAAGGCAGTATCCATATCCATAGCGCTCATTCTTATTAGCTTGATTTTCTCGGTCAAGCCTGCCTTTTTAATCTTCCTGCGGGCAATATCAAGCATGTTAGGAGATAGGTCAATGCCGGTAACCTCCGCTTCTTTGGCAGCACACAGTATAGCCAGGCTTCCCGTGCCACAGCCAATTTCTAGGACTTTGTCGCCCTTGGCAATAAATTCATTGGCAATATCTTGTTTCAGGCGTCTAAGCCTGCTCAGGGTCAAGATGTTAATACCAGCATCATATCTTTCCGGGGCTGATTCCAGAACCTTCATAAAAACATAGGACATAACTTCTCCCAATCCTGGGATGTGGTGTTATTATTGGCTGGTAAATGCAATATGGTGCTGCCAGCGGTGAGAGCTGTGGGGAAAGTCGGAACGGAAGTGAGCACCTCGGCTCTCTTCCCGGATAAGGGCAGCTTCGGTTACTAATCGCCCGATAAGCACCAGGTTACTCAGTTCGTGGGAAGGGCGGTCGGTGGGTTTGGGTAAAGACTTTTGCCAGGCAGCCAGGGTCTCGGCGGCTTCAGTCAGGCTTTCCTTGTTGCGGATAATGCCTGCCCTATCCCAGTGCAGCAGTTGCAAAGCAGAGAGGCTGGGTGGTGGTACCGGTTTGGTAGTTTGCCTCTGACTCAGCAAGTGATGAACTTCACTGCCTCTGCTGGCAGTAGGTGTCTCTGGCTGAGCCTTCTTTCTGGTTCTTTGCATAATTCTTTTGGTAAACACGAGCACTTCCAGCATTGAGTTTGAGGCTAGCCGGTTGGCTCCGTGGACTCCGGTGCAGGCAGTTTCACCGGCAGCGAATAAGCCAGCGATGTTGGTTTCTCCCCAGCTATTGGTCTTAACGCCGCCCATCATATAGTGAGCCGCCGGTGCCACCGGGATTAAACCCTTGGTAATATCCAAACCATGGTCGAGGCAGAAGCGGTAGATATGGGGGAAGCGGGTGGTGGTAACCTGGGCTGGCAGGTGAGTAACATCAATGAAAACCCTGTCTGAACCTGTTTTCTCCATCTCGTATAATATGCTGCGAGCCACTACATCTCTGGGAGCAAGGTCACCTGCTGGGGTGTAGTCGGGCATGAAGCAATAGCCCTCGACATTGCGCAGCACTCCCCCCTCTCCCCTGACAGCTTCAGAGATAAGGAATGGGTTTACCCCGGGCAGGCGCAGGGCGGTGGGGTGGAACTGGAAGAATTCCATATCAACAATTTCTGCCCCGGCGTTGAAGGCCAGGGCGACGCCATCACCGGTGGCAACTGCCGGGTTAGTGCTGAGCTTGAATAGCTGCCCGGCACCGCCAGTAGCCAGAATCAGGTAACGACAGCCAAATTCCTCAATAGAACCAGTACGGCTATCCAGAGCTTTTATTCCCCTGACTTTCCCCTTTTCTACCAGAATCTCAGTAGCTAGACAACCTTCCAGTATCTGGATTTTAGATGAGCGCACCCGGTTGCTCAGAGTGGTTTCAATATAGGCACCGGTGGCGTCACCTCCGGCGTGTATGATTCGGGGTCGGCTGTGTGCTGCCTCTATGGTGAGGGCAATCTCACCATTAATGGTATCAAAGGGGACCCCGAAGTTGACCAGGTCGGCGATGCGGTCGGGGGCTTCGCTGACCAGGATACGTACTGCCTCTTCATCACATAACCCGTCTCCAGCAGCTATCGTATCCTGAAAATGAAGCTCGGAGGAATCGTCCTTATCAATAGCGGCAGCAATGCCCCCCTGGGCATATTTGGTATTGCAGTCGTCAATACTGCCCTTGGTCAGGATGAGCACGCTCCCCTGCTCCTTGGCCAGCAGGGCAGTATACAGCCCGGCGATACCACTACCCACTATAATGTAGTCATACTGGTTCATTTACTTATTAGTCCTTAAGATATTTTATCTATCGGCAAGGTCGTTTAGCAACCTATCCCCCTGACCCCCTTCCCTTATTAAGGGAAGGGGGAGTGCAGATAAAAGGGGGTGAGGTTGATAATAAACTCTAAATAGCCAGCATTCGGTCAATTGCCTGTTTTGCCTTTAGTCTTATCCCTTCAGGAACGGTAACTATGTTTTGCTTTAGTTCCATTATTTGGGCAACCTTTTCCAGGGTTGTCTTCTTCATATCGGTGCAGATCTGGCTGTGGGTCACCAGGTAGAAGGACTTACCCGGGTTCTCCTTGCGAAGCCCATGAAGTAACCCTTCCTCGGTGCCGATAATGAAGCTGTTATGTGAGGATGCCTTGGCATAGCGGAGCATCTGTGAGGTGCTGAGGGCGGCGTCAGCCAGGGCGATTACTTCAGGTCGGCATTCGGGATGGACTAATAGCTGAGCGTCAGGATGGAGTTGCTTAGCTAGCTTTACCTGCTCCGGCTTAATGCGGTGGTGAACGTGACAGAAGCCAGGGAAGAGGATTATATTCTTTTTGGTTTGAGTTGAAATAAAGTGCCCCAGATTCTGGTCGGGTATAAAGATTATCTCATCATTTGGCACCGATTCTACTACCTGGACACCGTTAGCCGAAGTGCAGCAGATATAGCTCTCTGCCTTGACTTCTGCTGATGAATTGACGTAGCACACGACTGATGCCCTGGGGTACCTTTCCTTCCACCCTATCAGCACATCGGCGGTAATCATATCAGCCATTGGGCAACCAGCACTACCCTCCGAGAGTAGGACGGTTCGTTCCGGGTTGAGGATGGCGGCGGTTTCCGCCATAAAATACACACCGCAGAAGACAATCGTCTGGGCAGCTACTTCAGTGCATTGTCGGGCTAATTCTAAGGAGTCGCCAACGAAGTCGGCTATATCCTGAACCTCAGCCCGCTGGTAATTATGGGCGACGATAACCGCGTCTAACTCCCTCTTTAATTCGGCTATTTTTTTCTTGAGTTGATTGGAATCGTTCATTTGCTCATTAACCACACTTGCTCTATCAAGCTATCTTTTTTCAGGATATGTATCAACGATGAAAGTAAATAAACGGCTACTTTCATACAGAAGAAGACGAAAGGAATTGGATTGATAAAAGCCTTATCCCTCTCGCTTGAGAGCTACGCTACTCCTGGCTACCCTCATTGTTACCCCTGATTCTACTTTGATGACGATACTATCCTCGCTGAGGCTTTCAATTACTCCGTAGATGCCGCCGGTGGTAATTACCTTGTCTCCTTTTTTCAGCTCCGTCATCAGTTGCTGGTGTTCCTTCTGTCTCTTACGCTGTGGTCTAATCAGAATAAAGTAAAATACACCGAAGATAGCTACCAGAAGGATAATCATTGGGATTATACTGCCTCCCTCTTCGGCCCCTCCCTCCGGGACACAGCCACCTAAAGATGCTAGAGCGACAAGTAGCGCTCCAATTAACCCTAAATGTAGTTTTTTAATCTTGTCCACTTCTCCTCCTTTAATTGGTGTTATTTAAAGCTTCCCTGCAGTGACCAGGGGCTTGTTTTTTCAATCCTGATTCTTACCAGCTGTCCCAGGCAATCATCATAGCTACTAAAGAATACCAGTTTATCACTTCGAGTGCGACCTTGCCACTTATCGCCTTTCTTCCCTTCTACCAGAACTTCTACTGTCTTATCTAATAGTCGGCGGTTAATCTCGGTAGCGATACCTTCTTCAAGCCTTTCGATTTTTTGTAACCGTTCCCTTTTTTCAGCGAGCGGTATATTATCTTCGTATTCTCGGCTGGCAATGGTTCCCGGTCTTGGGGAATAGGCGGCTACATGGACTGTATCAAACTTCAGCTCGGCGAGCAAGTTAAAGGTCTGCTGGAACTGCTCTTCTGTTTCTGACGGGAAGCCGACAATGACATCGGTGCTGATGGCTACCTCTGGTATCTTACTGCGTATCCGGGTTATAAGCTGGCGGTAATGCTCTACGGTATAGCCCCGCCTCATTGCTTTCAGGATATCATTGCTGCCTGAC
>DATKVW010000047.1:0-3278 GCA_035529875.1 Dehalococcoidales bacterium
TCCTCGTAGCTATGCCCGGTTTGGGCAATCAGCTTCATAACAAATTGCTTGAGTTCCAGTCCTCTGTGGTCACAGCCAATAGCGATACGCATTGTTTGGCCTCCTTACTTTGGTCTAGTTTGGATAATCTCACATACCCGCTTAAGGTCTTCTCTGGATATAGCACCCTCGCGCAGAATTACCGGTGTTTCCCCGGTGACATCAACTATAGTGGACTCTTTACCGCCGGGGCATCTGCCACCATCAATAACTAAGTCTACTCTATCACCGAATTGAGAATAAACCTCGTCGGCAGTGAGCGAGCTTGGCTTACCGCTTAGATTGGCGCTGGTGCCCACAATAGGTGTACCCAGACCCTCAACCAGAGCCACAGGAACAGGGTGAGCTGGAATACGAACGGCTACAGTTCTACCCCCAGCGGTGATAATATCGGGCACCGAGCTGGACTTGAGGAGAACCAATGTCAGCGCACCAGGCAGGAAGTTACGAACCAAAAGCCAGGCAACCTCAGACACCGGTTCTGCTACCTCACTTATCTGGGAAGTATCAGCCAGAAGTAGCGGCAGTGCCATGCTGCGCGGTCGCTGCTTTATCTGGTAAAGTCGTTTCACGGCACGCTGGATATCAACACAAGCTCCCAGACCATAGACGGTATCGGTGGGGAAGGCAACCAGCCCTCCCTGTTTAAGAATAGAGATACCTTTTCCAATCTGTTTTTGGAGGTCTGTTGACAGTTGACCTAACATTATTGTCTTGACGACAGTATATCATATAGATGCATAGCCAGAGAAGCTCAAGTAACTATAGAGAGGTTGTTTAGCAACCTATCCCCCAGACCCCCTTCCCTTATTAAGGGAAGGGGGTGAGGTTTTCATAAACAATCTCTATAGAGAAACTTGACAATGAAGAGCTCCATATCTTATATTTATACTACGTACGGTGTGATTCCCCAGTATTGACAACTTAATATGGGTGAAATCTCGGCAAATCTTGGACTGGAGGGGTAGTTATGCTTTGTATAGAATTACTGCTCCACGAAACAGATTACTGTGAGTTAGCTAGTAACGAAGGTATTCGCTAGAGTGTTAAAGGACGCTAACCATTATTTTGGGTTAGTGTCTTTTTTATATAAATGGGGCGCCTAAAGGTTTTGTTTCCTGACCTTTAGGCGATTGGAGGATAAACATGGCAACTGAGCAGAATAAGACCATGGAAGCACTCAAAATCGCCATCCAGATGGAGATTGATGGCAAGAAATATTATCTGAAGGCTAGCCGTGAAAGTGGTAATGACCTGGGCGAAAAATTGCTGGCGTCGCTAGCTGCCGAGGAAGATATTCACCGGCAAAAATTTGAGGAGATATATCAGGCTATCAACAGTAAAAAGGCCTGGCCGGTAACTGACTTTAAGCTCGACAAGGGTAAAAGGCTGAGAACTATCTTTGCCAAGGCAACTGAGGAAATTGGTGCCAATGTAAAGGCGCTCGCTACTGAGCTTGCCGCAGTAAAAACAGCTATGGAAATGGAAAATAAAACCCTTGATTTCTACAAAAACCAAGCCAGGAGTGCTGCCTATGATGCTGAGAAAGACTTTTATGAACTTCTGGCTGCTGAGGAAAGGGAGCACCATCTAGTCTTGCTCGATTATTATGAATATCTTAGTGACCCGGCGGGTTGGTTTGTCAGGAAAGAACATCCCTCTCTAGATGGCATCTGAAAAAGTAAAAACTCTGGAGGCAAGAATTATGCTGGAGATTGAACATCTAAACGTAGCGATAGAAGGCAGGGAAATTCTGCAGGATGTAAACTTAAGTATTAGCATTGGCGAGACCCATGTTCTCTTCGGTCCTAACGGCAGCGGTAAAACCACTCTCCTTATGACGATAATGGGTTTGCCCCGATATCAGGTAACCAAGGGTAACATCATTTTTAAGGGTAAGGACATAACCGAATTGCCCCTGGATGAGAGAGCCCGCTTGGGAATCGGTATGTCCTTTCAACGTCCCCCGGTGGTTCGCGGGGTAAAGACACGTGATATGCTCAGTGTCTCTCTGAAAAACAAAGAGGCTGGGTCAACTGTAGACCAAATTGCTGGAGAAGCCGATATGACTGAGTTTCTGGATAGAGAGATAAATTATGGTTTTTCCGGTGGTGAAATAAAACGCTCGGAACTAATGCAGTTAATGGCTCAGAAACCAGAGTTAACCTTACTGGATGAGCCAGAGTCGGGTGTTGACCTGGTGAGTATCGCCCTGATTGGTGAGCTGATAAATAGGCTGCTGGAAAAAGACTGCCCGATACGCATGCGAAAGTGTATTGGGCTTATTATAACCCATACCGGCCATATTCTAAACTATGTTAATGCCCGTACCGGCTATGTAATGCTGGACGGCAGGATAATCTGCCAGGGTGACCCCCATGAGATTCTGGCAACCATTAAGGAAAAAGGCTACGAGGAGTGTGCCAAGTGCGTGAGATAGTAGAATCCTCTCAGACATATAAGGATAAAGCCAAAGCAGCGTCAGCCAAACCGCCAGCTGTGGGCGAGGATATAGATTTAAACACCTATGCTAGCTCGGCTGAGGAGCAGCCCTACCAGGCTGACCCGTCACAGCTCCCCACCCAAGCCAAAAAGCAGATGCTGGGGGCAGGAATCGTTTTAGATGATGTCAGCCAGAGGTCGGGCACCTTCGTCCAGATGGATAACACACCAGTCCATAGTTCCAGCCGGCAAGAGGGAATAGAGATAATGGATACCAGTCAGGCTCTGGAAAAGTATGACTGGCTGTCAGACTACTGGTGGCAGGCAGTAGCTGTGGACACTGATAAATTTACCGCTCACGTGGAACTCAGCCAGAGCAATGGCTATTTCATTAGAGCCTTGCCCAACAACAAGACCATCTACCCGGTTCAAGCCTGTCTTTACCTGGCAAAAGCACAACTAGCCCAGAATGTGCATAACATCATTATCGCCGAGGAAGGCTCTGAACTCCATATTATTACCGGGTGCACCACTGCCCTGGTCGAGGAACCAGGACTGCATTTAGGGGTTTCCGAGTTCTACATCAAGCGGGGGGCTAAGGTTACCTTTACCATGATACACAACTGGAACCCGGAGATAGCGGTTCGCCCCCGCACCGGGGTTATTGTTGAAGAAGATGGGCTTTTCCTGAGTAACTACGTGATTATGAAGCCAGTCCAGTCCGTACAGACCTACCCTACTGCCCGGTGTGTGGGAGAAAACGCCACGGTAAGGTTTAACAGCATACTGGTTGCCAC
>DATKVW010000048.1:0-3718 GCA_035529875.1 Dehalococcoidales bacterium
CACCTTGGGCGTCACGTCAATAGTAACCGTAATACTCCACTCCCGGTCAAGCTCCAGACCTGTCGGGTATATCTGAAGGTCATGTCCATCTGGGGAGAGCCAGATTCCTTGTAGTTCGTTAGTTATAGGAGAGGTAATGATTGGGTTGACCAGTTCATTTTCTGGTGCCTGAACCCGGAGGTCGATTTGTGTACTATCCCTTGGCGTTAGCGTTATGTTCAGGGTCTGGGTCTGCGTCCCCTCTGATTGCCAGAACTCGGTCTTGTCCAATACCCTTGAGGCATCAAAGCCGGGGGAAAAGTCAACTGGAGATGGGTCGGAATCGGCAAAGCCCACACCCACCTTCGCCCAAGAGACATCACCGAAGGACCACTGATAGGTTGACGGAGCTATCGTTTCAGGCTCCGGGTTGAACCACCCCAACGGCAAATCACTAGTAAGGCTCAGATTTGCACCCGTAACTGGCTCCACGCTTTCGTAGATTGCCGTAAACCACTTCCTTTCACCGGTAACCGGCTCAACACTTTGGGTAAAGACGTCCCCGGGCGGCTGGTAAATCCAACTTGTGTGAAAATCCAATTTCACTCCGTTGACCGGCTCTTCCAGGGCATAAGCCACGCTACCCAGCCCAGAGGCAAGCAATACTCCCACCAACATAATAGCAATTAACTTTTTCACTTTTTCCTCCTTTCTGAAAGATTTTTAGTTCAGTATTCACTTTCCTTGCTCCATAAGCACTACCTCCCTTAAATCATTTACTCCATCCAAAATTAAAAGAGGCTCAGAAGTACACACCACCGTGGTGGTCTTCTAAGCCCTTTGCCTATGAGTATTAGTTATGTTATTAACCCGCCACACCATGCACCCCCACAACTAAAGAGAATAGTTCGCCAAATGGCGAATGTCAAGGCACTAAATTAACTTTTCCCACCAATTTAGGACTTCTAGCCTATTACTATCTACTAATGCAATTAGCCCATTTGGGGGATTGCTTGGGTAGTTTGAGTAAATTATTGTCAAGATAGGTTAAGCAAAGGGTAGAGGGAGAAAGATATGGCCAGTGATAACCAAATGGCGCCGATGCTGACAGTAAGAGAAGTAGCCCGGCTTCTCAATATCCATAGCAATACGGTGAGGCGGTGGAGTGACCGGGGAATAATAAGGGCATACCGTATTACCCATCGCGGTGACCGAAGATTTAGGCGAGAGGACATTGCTCACTTCCTAGCCGAGCTCAACACAGAGATAGGCTAAGAGACAATGTTCAAGAGAGCGGTAAAGTCGTAGCCTTCCTGCTTTAATTTACCGCTGCCCCCTTCATTCCGGTCAAGCAGCACCATAATTTTTACTACCTTGCAGTCGGCTGCTTCCACTGTTTTAATCGCTCTCATTAACGAGCCCCCGGTGGTGATAACATCATCCACCATAGCCACCCGGGAACCCTCTTTAAGGTGACCTTCAATTTTGCTTTTAGTCCCGTGCTCTTTAGTTTCCTCCCTCACAATAAAAGCAGGAATCGGTTTCCCCTCCAGGTGGCTAATTAAGGTGATGGCAGCGACGATAGAGTAAGCCCCCACCGGCACCCCACCGACAGCATCAACCCCAATCTTTGCCAGCTCATCAAACATTGCCTTGCCCACCCGGTAGGCGCCCTCCGGGGACATAGTTACCTTTTTACCATCAAAGTAATAACTGCTCTTCTTCCCTGAAGTGAGGATAAATTCGCCGCGCATAAACGCCCCAACCTCGCCGGCGACTTCCCTAATCCTTCTGGTGTTTTCGGTATCTATTCCCAACCCCAAACCCGAGTTTTTCTCCATAGTGTAACCTCCTACTATAGAGATTGTTTATCAACCTCACCCCCTTTATCCCCCTCTCCTCTCAAGGAGAGGGGGAGGATTACTTTTGAAGGGGCTTCGCCCCTTCAATCTACCCTTGATAAACGACCTCTTCTATGTTGTAGTGTATAACCGGTGCTCCCGAATATACCTGTCCACTGGCTCCGGGACAAGGTGGCTGATGGACAGACCTTGCGCCACCCTCTGCCTGATTTCCGAAGCGCTGATATCTATCTCAGGGGTATCAAGTATGATAGTGCTGGAAGTTAACCCGGGGATAGCAGCTTCCAACGAGTTAAGGTCAGGGAGAGGATAATTCGGTCTGGGGACTGCCACCAGATGACACAGCTTGACCAGCCGGGCTGGCTCCCGCCACTGGGGAAGCTCATTTAAATTATCCCAGCCGAGGATGAAAAAAAGCTCCGTCCCGGCACCAAGCTGAGCCTGCAGCTGGACAATGGTATCAACGGTATAGGTAGGACCAGCCCGCTCTATCTCCATAGTGGATAGCTTAAAGCCGGGTTTACCGGCGATGGCAAGACGCACCATCTGGACACGGTGCTCTGCCGCTGAAACAGGGTAGTCCATCTTCAGCCACGGCTGACCGGCAGGCACGAACAGAATCTCAGCCAGGTTTAGCCTTGTTACCACCTCCTCAGCGATAACCAGGTGTCCCTGGTGAATGGGGTCAAAGGTCCCTCCGAGTACGCCTATTTTCATTCTATTACCACTCCCATTCTAGATTGCCGCAGCGAACCTTATCCCCCGGCTTAACCCCAGCCTTCTTCAACGCCTTGCTGACCCCCAGCCTGTCCAGCCGTCTTATGAGCTGTCCCGGGACGCCGGGGCTGGTTATATCCGTCCCCGCCACGATGCGCTCCAGTTCCGGTGCCACCACGACAAAGATATCCCCCTCCTTATGCACACTGGCACCGACAGCCTTCGGCTGAGGACGAAATACCTTCCTCGGAATTTCCCTGCCCGCTTTTTCTTCGGCAGTGACCTGACCCAGCAACTTTATTGCTCCTGCCATAAGCTCGGCAACACCCTCGTTAGTCGCTGCCGAAATGAAAAGGGTAGAAACTCCAATGCTATTTAAGGCCTCCGCTATCTCTACCTGCCGAGCTCGCACCTGGGGCAAATCAATCTTATTTACTGCCACAATCTGGGGCTTCTTGGCCAGGGCAGAATCAAATAACCCCAGCTCCATATTAACCCGGGTCATGTCTTCTGCCGGGGAGGGCGAGCTACCATCGAGCAGATGAATCAGTATTTTAGTGCGAACCACATGACGCAGAAAATCGTGTCCCAGCCCCCGACCGAGGTGAGCACCATCTATCAGTCCGGGAATCTCAGCCAGGACAAAACTTCGCTGACCGACCTCACCCACACCCAGAATGGGCTCGCGGGTGGTAAAGGGATAGTCAGCAATTTTAGGTTTGGCGGCAGAAGCTACCGCCAGTAAGGTAGATTTGCCCACATTGGGATAGCCAATAATACCAACATCGGCAATCAGTCTCATTTCCAGTATCAGGGATGCTTCTTCGCCCGCCTCACCTTTCTGTGCCAGCCGTGGGGCTTGATTAATAGATGAAGCAAACCGGGCGTTACCCAGTCCACCTTTGCCCCCTTTAGCCACCACCGCCCGCTGCCCGGGCTGCTCTAAATCAGCCACAACCACATCACCACCTATCTGCGTCTTATTTGAGACCACTGTCCCCAAGGGAACGGTTAGTATCAGGTTTTCCCCACTCTTACCGTGCTTCCTTTTCCCCCCACCATCCCTGCCATCCTCAGCCCGGTACAATCCCTTCTGCTTTAATTTATACAGGTTGGTAACATGAGGCTCAGCCATTATAACCACATCACCGCCAGCGCCA
>DATKVW010000049.1:0-2521 GCA_035529875.1 Dehalococcoidales bacterium
CACTACTCTCACCGATAAACTTACCTTGAATAATGTAAATAACCGAATTATTTTCGTCTATCACTATCGCATCAATTTGCTTATCATCAGCGCCGTCTGTTATCTCATATTTGGTTTGATTGGGATCTCTCAAGTGAATATTTCTGAGATACCAAGCAACAAATCTCTGTCCATCATTACTAAAGTTCTGCTGGTAGTAGTCCTGCGCTATTTCTTCTTTAATCCTTTCATACATTTTCCCACCTCCGTTACTTCAGCGATTACTTAGTCCTATTTTGGCACTGTAATTCTAGCGCTGACCAAAGCTGCCATCAAGGCACGTAAAACCTTCCGCCCAAGTACCTTCCGACTGAATAACATTTTAGAAATTGACAAGAAATATGCGGAAACCCCAGCTTCGTGAACGTTACTGCCTTCAACCTACTCCCCCTTACCCTTCTTCATACATTCTTTGATTGCTTTGACGCCGCTATCGTATAGCTGGCGTGCTTGTGTCTCGTTCTTTGCCTCGGCGGTTACCCTTATCTTGGGCTCGGTGCCTGAAGCTCGGATGAGCAGCCAGCCATCCTTGAAGTTTAGCTTAATGCCGTCAATATTGCTCACCGACAATGGCTCCATCGCCAGAAGATGCTTTTCCAGTTCGGATACCACTATCCCTTGGCTACTGATGCTTCCCCGGAGGAGTGGGTAACAGGGTATTCTATCAATCAGGGATGATAATTTTTGCTGGCTGGCTAGAGCTACCATTTGCGCAGCGGCATAAATACCATCGGGGCACAGCGATATGTTAGGGAAAATCCAACTCCCTGATGGCTCGCCACCAAAATCTCCTCCTTTTTTCAGTTCCTCAGATACATAGTTGTCTCCCACCTTGGTTCTAATAACCTTGAGACCTATTTCATCAATGGTCATGGAGGCATCCACGGTGGTAACTACCTCTTTCACCCCTAACCCTTGGGACAGAAGGACCAGTAGCTTGTCTCCGGGAATAAATCTACCTTTATCGTCAACTGCCATCATTCGGTCAGCATCGCCATCGTGGGCAATGCCTAGATTAGCGCCAAGTTCCCTGGTTGCTTTTATTAAATCACCAAGGCTGGCTTCGGTGGGTTCAGAATTTCTGGGTAAGAAACCACTGAGATAGCAATTTAGGGCTATTACTTCACAGCCCAGCTTCCTTAATAGATAGGGGGTAATCACCGAACCGGCGCCACAGCCGCAATCCACCACTACCCTGAGCTTCAACCCGGTAGGGAAGTCCTTCCGTATACGCTCAATGTGCTGTTCAATTGCTTTCTCATAAATACTGCCGCTTTGCATCTCCTCCCAGGGAGCGGCAGGAAAGGAGTCATCCAGAATCATCTCCTCCAGTTGCTTTTGCTGGCTGGAGTCAAAAGCAGAGCCATCCCGGTTCAACAGCTTGATGCCATTATACTCAGGGGGGTTATGGGAGGCGGTAATCATTGCCCCGGCATCAAATTGCCGGGTGGACAAAGCCAGTGTTGGGGTCGGTATAATCCCGGCATCGTAGTACCTGGAACCGCTGGCGAGTAGGCCGGAGATAAGGGCATGTTTCAGGACGGGACTGGAGTTACGGGTGTCACTACCCACTACTATACTGCCGTAAACCCTGCCTACAGCCAGTCCAACTTTTAACGCCAACTGTATCAGATTCTTATCAAAAACCCTTCTTATTCCCGATGAACCAAATAGCTGCATATTGTCTTGATTTTAATTCTCCTGAAGCGGGGTGTCAATCAAAGGGTATGCAAGTTACTTGTCAACATATCTCCTCGCTCTTATTGGGGGGGAATATAAGCAAGAAATGGGCGAAGCTCATAGCGAAATTCAAAATACTAATTATCAAAACCCTACCTCAAACCTTAAGGTTTAGGATTTAGAATTTACTTCTAGAAAAGAGTTTGCCAACCTCACCCCTCTTGGGTACCCGTTTAGAACCTATCCCCCTGATCCCCTTTCATAAGGGGAGAGGGATAAAGGGTGAGGGGTTGATAAGCCCATTTTCAAGTCCTCTTAGATATTGGCTAGCAACCTACCCCCTTTGTCCCCCTCCCTTACAAGGGAGGGGGAAATGGTTTTGTAAGAGGGGCTGACGCCCCTCTGGAACATCCCTGCTTAAATAAGCCTCTACCCTCAACGGGGATAGAGATTTTGAGAGGGGGCAAAGCCCCCTCTCAACCTAACTCCCCCTTCCCCTTGCTAAGGGGAAGGGGGACAAAGGGGGATAGGGTTGGTAAACTTTCCTTGGAAGTGAATTCTGAATCTAAATGTTTTGGGTTTTGGTAATTATTATTTTGAGCTTGTTTAGGGTTTAGAAATTATAATTTAGGATTTCATTATGGGGATTGTGGTTGTTACCAGAGCATTAAAAAAGAGAGCCCGTCTAAAAGGCGGGCTCTCGTAATATCTAGCTCAGGCGTTTTTACAGGGCTCGTCTGGTCCTGATAGTCAGGATAATCACCACAATAGCTAGAGCAAAAATAATGCCGATTACTGCCCA
>DATKVW010000050.1:0-13348 GCA_035529875.1 Dehalococcoidales bacterium
TAACAGTAACCTGGTCACAACCCAGAGTTTTCGCTATCTCTTTAATTGGCAAGTCACCATTGTGGTAGAGATTAAGAACCCTCTCCACGGTTACATCATCACGGCAGTGGTATTTCCCCCGCCAGTCGAGCTTCATGCTCCTTGAAAAGCACTCGCCTGCACTAATTCCGGCTTCTCTTAATCGACTACTAACAGTAGTAGAACAACAGCCTAAGATTGGGGCTATTTCTTGTAGCAATAAATCACGGTGATAAAGCTCAAGCACCTTGTCTACAGTTACGTCTTCGCGATAATGAGGTGGCCTCCTCATCCCGGTTAACTCAGCCCCCTTGGCAATCTGTTGAACCCTCTGCCTTGAGCAGCCGACAATACCCCCTATCTTCACATAGCTCGCATCAGGATAGTCCAAAAGAAGGCTTAATACTTGTCCCCTTACTGCCATTATCACTCATTCCTCAAAAGGCTTTCGGTTATGGCCTGCTTCAACATAATGAACAGGGTGACCATGGTGCGCTGGACCTGAACGGGCTCTTCAGATAATACCTTAGCCACATAAGGGTCCAATTGCCTGTAAAGACGAGGCTCCTCGCCAGTTTCACTGGAAGAATCAGGGGAAAGGTAGCCAGCAATGGTCAGCAACAGGCTCTCATCAAGGTCCAAAGGTTTGGCGATTTTACGCAGGATATGGCCTGAGGGGAAACGCTCTCCCCTCTCTACACGACCAATGTGTGATGCCGATACCCCCGATTTAGCTGCTAGCTCACGTAATGTCAGCGGTATCATCAGCCTTTGTTGCTTCAGGGTTTTACCGATTTCGTTACTTGCCGTCGTCATTTCAGCTGTCTCCGTTGCTACCCTTGTTCTCCTTGGAAGATTTTCCAGTCTTGCTCTGTTTTTTCCTTACTTGCTTTCCAGGCCTGCTCTATAGTCTCGTTGTGGGCATCTAAGGCTTGCCTTACATCCACTTGATAAACTTCATTAGCTTTCTCTCTAGCCTTATTGTATATCTCCTCAGCTTGCTGTTCGGCCTTCTGACGGGTCCTTAAGGCTTTTTCTATAGCCGCGTTACAAGCATTATTCGCTTTCTGTTCAGCTTCTTTATAGGCCTTCTCCATTTGCTCTTCCCGTTGCTTGTACCCCTTTGCCACCTCCCTTTGAGCCTGCATGTAGGCTGTATAGGCGTTCTGAGCCTGGCTTAAAAGTTCGGCCAGGGGGTCCCTAACCGGCTCAGGGACCTCACCAGCCGGTTTTAAGGCCTGCTCGACGGCCTTTTCGGGCTTTTCTTTTTTATCCATTATAAAATACCCCCCTTATGTTTTGCCCTTCCGCGCTCAATTAAATTCTCAATCATAGTAATAAGGTCTTCATCAAGTTCGTTAGGATATTTTTGGTGAGCATATTCACGGAAGTCAGGCAAATTATTAGAACTTTTCACTAGGTGGCCCTCAACATAGAAAAGGTCATCAAGATTATATTCGGGGAAGGCTTTTATCGCCCCGATAATGAACTTTTGGTTGATGCCGTGCTTACCTTGTCTCACCTTGTAAATGTAACCTGTTGATATTCCCATAGCCCGGGCTAACTCAGGTAAGCTCCTGTATTTCCCCTTATATAACTCAAAAACCCTCGTCTTCAGTTTCATTTGTGGCAATCCTCGGATTTCACCTTCTCTTGTCCCAGTACTCGCGCTTTTTATCCCTCCAGAATTTGACCAGCTCCCGAATAATGCCGTCATAGCTCTGGCCGGGAGACTTGACACTATCCAGCTCCGACTTAGCCTCCT
The DNA here is from genome assembly GCA_035529875.1 of Dehalococcoidales bacterium. Lineage (GTDB taxonomy): Bacteria > Chloroflexota > Dehalococcoidia > Dehalococcoidales > DATKVW01 > DATKVW01. The sequence continues at coordinate 1,784 of DATKVW010000050.1, forward strand.
GGCTAATATTGAGGGTAGCCCGTTTTTTAGCCAGCATTTATCGAATATACACTTTTATATACCTTTTGTCAATAGTTATTCACAATTATTTTTTAGGCGAAAGTTTCCTGAAAAGAGAAGAGCCCCCCGAATTTCGGGGGGCTCTTGGAATATCAAGAGGTGTTATCCATCAAGCTAGAATCAGGCTACTCGTCTGGTTCGGACTATCAGGACAACCACGGAAATAACCAGTACGGCACCAACAGCGATTATAACATAAATCCAGGCTGGGGTTATCGGTGTTGCTGCCGGAGTTACCACTTCCACTATTGGTTTTATTACCGGTGGTTTTTCCGGTTGATGTGCCGCTGCTGTAGCAAGATGTGCCTCTAGAGCCGCACGAGTATCGAAGGTTAAGCCCTCAGAACACATCCACACTTCTGGTTCTACTACGGCTGGTTCTTCCTCAGTGGTGAAGACGCTCGTTGTCCAGGCACTTGAGTTACTCACGACAAACTTCACAAACTCAACATCAAGAGCTTTTACCCTCCAGTAGTAGGTGGTGGAGTAGTCGAGGTCACTCATATATTTGTAGAAAGGAACAATCAAGGCAGCCTCGCCACCAGTCAGGTTGACAATTGGAAGTATAAAATTCGGGTTATCAGCTAACTGGAACTCGTAGCCCTTAGCCCCCGTCACTGCACTCCAGGAGAATGCAGGGCTGAGGGAAGCATCCGTAGCGCCGAGTGTTGGAGCGGCGAGTGTTGGAGCAGCGAGCGTTGCTAGCGGTGTCGTAACTAGGGCAAATGGCGTGCCTGCCAGGCCTGTGATAGACGGGGTAGTGGTACTGGTGATAGTAGCGAAGGCAAAACCTTCGAACAGGTTAACACCTTGGGCCGTTGCAGTAACCGGCTGCCAGCCACCCGCCAGAGTGCCCCAGACGTAGATGGTTGTGTTCGCGGTGATATTGGCGTTGTAGAACTTGATGAGAACTGAAGTAGGGGCGGCGGTAGTGAAAGCCGCATAGACATCATAGAAGCCACCGGCTAATGCCGGGTATTTAGTGGCATTTTGTGGGTTCGCCGCATAGTTGGCTACGCCAATGATATCTCCTGCTCCAAGTGCAGCATTTAGTATTACATCGACACCCACGGTCGTCTTGGTAAGCAAGGATGTTACTGCGGCGTTGGTGAAAGTGCCGGTTGCCTCGCCACCCAGGTATCCCGTGGCGTCAATCAAGCCAGTGGTTGTGGACAATGGTGTGTTCATGCCTGTCGCCGCACCGGTTGCCGCGCCCCACCAGTTGTGGGTGGCGTTAAGGGTATTATTGGGAGCAGCGGTAGCATCATTGTTGTCAATGCCGAGGGTATTTCCGGTCAGGTTGTTGAACATCATATTGATCAAACTACCGTTGAGGCCGACCTGCATGATCTCGTTGGGACTGTTGGTGATGTCATTGTTCTTAATAGTGAGGCCGGCAGTGGAGGTAACGACGATGGCTGCCTGACCGGCGAACACGGGTACAGTAGTTTTCACAAGACCGCAGACATCAATCGTGTTACCGTCGACGGTAACCGTGCCGGTGGTAATATTAAGTGCCGAGTTAAGGTTGCTGAAGGCGTTGCCGGTTACGACTGTCGTGCCAGCACCATTAACAGTGACGCCGATACCACTGGCGCCAGTGATGGCGTTGCCGCTTATTGTGGTCGTGCCAGCAGCGTTAGTGACGTTGATAGCACTGTCTTCAAGGGTAGTAGCACCATCTACCGTGAAGGTGTTATTGCTGATGGTTAACCCAAGCTGCGGCACCATAATCGCGTTGTCGGCGGTAACGCCAAGGCTGGTGTCAAAGGTATTTGCGGTGATGGTGCCGGTACCTGAAGCTGTGGTATTGCCGTAGGCAAGCAGGGTTTCCCCTATTGTTGTAGTGGCCGTAAGCCTCTTAGTAAAGACACAGTTCTGGATGGTAACTTTGTCTCCGCCAGTCCCGATTGTCGTGTTTATGCCGACCGGGGTAATGGTCAAGCCATCGATGGTTATCGAGGCATGATCGATGACGAAGTTACCCTTAACGATAGTCTCAGCGGCTGTTCCGGTAGCCTTAATGACTACATTAGCAACTGCTGTAAGGATGTTGGTCTCCGTATATAGTCCAGGACCAACCTCTATGTTGCCGAGCGTGGGACAGAGATTTACAGCGCTCTGGATAGCGGTGGCTCCGGTAAAGGAGCCCATAAGCACCCCGGCGGAGTTATAATACTTAACCACGCCTGGAAGTGTAGCCACTACTGGTGCGCCGACAGCATAAGCTGCCGATGTTACCGCAGTGGTCTCGGCAGATGTCTTTACCGTCAGGGTATAGCTGCCGATAGCAGGAGGATTGGTAATCCCGGGTACCTTAATCCGCACGGTGGCGCCTTCCCCGATTTGATCGCCTCCGCTAAGGGTAGCGGTCACCGTCCGTGCAGTGGCATTGCTATCAAAGGTTACTCCAGTTGTAATTGCGTCCGCCCACACTCCATCAATCCAGCCGGGTGATGCTACGAGCGTTGCCCCGGCGGGGAGCGGGTTGGCTACGACGGTGCCAACAGGCAAGGTTATGGTGATGGTACGAGGAGTATCCTCCATGGCGTAGGTGGTGGTAACGCTGTCTAGCACTACGACCACGTCGTCGACATAAGCTTCACTGGCGATCATCCAGTTGTCTACCTCTATTTCAAGGCGCAATACCGGGGTATCAGCGTCTATCTCATTAACTTCGTTTCCGGCCTTCCAATTAGCCAGTGTGCCGTATACGAAGGTCGAGGAAGTAACAGCAGAATAGGCAATTACGCCTGTTACTGCCGTACCCCCGGCTGCTCCGGTAGTTAGCCAGGCGTTGGCCGTGTCACCTATCACACTAAGGCCAAAGGTGTCATCATTGAAAGTCTGGAACCAATCACTTGTCACAGCACCATATGTTGGTTGGGTGGTAGCGCTGGTGTTATTGTAGGCATACTCGATGACCAGAGCGTCGGGTTCACTACCGCCCATGTCTAGAATAATGTCCACATGGGGTGGATAACCGGCAACAAGCCATTCCCACCAGGCGATTGAGTCGATATCACCCAGTGTTGTCCCCGCGGGCATCGGTATTACAATCCTCGCCTCATCTCCATCGTCCTCTTTTGGACCAGAAACCAGATGAGCTGCGTAACTGCCGATGTATTTCTGCGTGGTGGACCATTCCGCTTTAGCATCCACATCATTTTTAGCACCAAGCGTGGCATCAGCCAGCTCCTTACCCAGGTTAAAGGTGACGGCATAGCTGGTAGTCGCGCTTATCGTGGCGCTGGTAGGAACGACGGTGGGCTGGGTAATAGCGCTTACTGGGGCTGCCGTCAACAGCAGGCTGGCAAGCAGGGCTAAAGTCAACCCTACCCCCAGTATCTTTGAAAATCTCCTTTTCAATGTATTTTCTCCTTATTTAGTATTTTTATATCCCCATAGACAAAGGTATAAAACGATGTCCCTTCTTTCTATGGAGACAAGGTTTCTATTTAGTCCGTTTTTGAGTTTTTAATAACTCTCTCCCTTTCGGGCTTCTACTATAGCCTCACCCCCTTTCCTCAATATTACAAGTATTATCTATTATAACACAACTTGTCAATAGCTAATTGCTTTATATCACTGCCTGTTTACATTATACCATATATTATAACGAATTATTCCCCATTTAGTTAGCTCATAAACTGAAAATCTTTAACCTTCACCTTTTCTCACCGCCGGGGGCTGACCCCGATATCGGTCAAGGCGCCTAACGGGACGAGTGAAAAACAGGCTTTCTAAAGACCTGGCCTTGATTTCCCGAGCCCCCGGCTATTATGTACATTAACCTTTTCCAGCCTCTTAATAGGGGCAGGACGCTAAAGAGGAAAGACCGGAGAGAAGGTCGATCAACTCTGCCGGCCCCGATATCCATCCATCCTACCCCACTTTCCTAGTGTAACTAACCGTTAACCTTTTGTCAACCATTATACACCTTTTGTCAACAGGTACTAGCAATTATTTCTTAGGCCTTAAAACCCTAATCCACCAGTATCGGCAGAGACATGTGATAAGAAAGATAATCCCGCAACTAATGAGAATATACCCAACCAGGTTAAAATACGGGTGTAGGAATCTTCCATCAGAGATTCCCAGGTAGAACGAAATTGGGTGGTCAACATCAACGATAGTGCCACAAACGAGGGCAAGCACCACAGTAAAGCAAATAAGCCATGCAGGATTTCGCATCTTATTGCCCAAAAGATTGAGTAACCGCATATCACTTAGATTTCCTCCTCCTTTTATTCGCTTGCTTTTTTAATCCTAAAATGGCCACCACAAAAAATAAAATGCCGGTCAGGGTCTACAACGTCAACCATAACTCACCCCAATTTATTGTGCTGTCTTATACGAGCAGCACTCTGCTTGGTCTGATACTCGCTTCCAGTGCCCTTGTCTTTTCTTCTTAGCTTCCACACCCAATAGAGAACCGTGTTATCTCAAGATGAGTGCTTACTTTGACTTTGGTTGCGCTCCAGCTAGCGCTTCTCCAAGTCCCAGAACATTAATCAGCCTTGACTGGTCGGATACAACAAGCTTTGTATTATCCTGCAGGGAGGCCTGAGTTACCTGAAGTTGTTTCAGCAGCTGAGCATTGCCCACAAAGAACTTATCAGCTGCCTTCGATACGTTCTCTATTGCCTGAGCCTCACCTTCTGCCCTCAATATCGCCGCCTGCCTGTCGCCTTCAGCCACCAGTATCGAATTCTGTTTATCACCCTGAGCCTCCAGTATCTGTTTCTCCCGGTAGGCCTCTGCTTCCAAGATGGTGGCTCTCTTCTCCCTTTCGGCTTTCATCTGCTTACTCATCGCCTCAGAGATGTCACGGGGTGGCTGAATCTCCTTGACCTCTACCCTGGTTACCTTTACCCCCCACTTATCAGTAGCCTCATCAAGGGTATCCCTTAAGGCAGCATTGATGCGCTCTCTTGAGGTCAATGTCTCATCAAGGCTCATATCACCGATTACGTTTCTGAGGTTTGTCTGTGCCAGCTTGCTGATGGCAACGTAGAAGTTGGCGACTTCGTATCTGACAGCCTTGGCTTCGGTCACATAGTAGTAGACCACGGCATCTACGGTTACGGTGACATTGTCCCTGGTGATGACCGGCTGGGGCTCTATATCGATGACAGTTTCCCGCATGTCTATTCTTGCTCTCAGGGAATCTACATAAGGTATGAGGAACCTGAGCCCCGGGTCCAGGGTTTCTTTGTACCGGCCAAACCTCTCTACAAGGCCCTTCTCAGCCTGGTGGATGATGGTCGCTGACTTAGCGAGCAGAATCACTGCCAGCACTAGGACGACTATGAGAACTATCATTCCTGCGCCCATTTTTATTACCTCCTTTGGTTTTTTTTGACGATTAAAGTAACGCCGCTAACGCTAGTGACAACTATTTCATCCCCTTAACACCTCCTTCTCCGTTCGCCAATTTATTGTGCTGTCTTATAGAGTAGTGGGCTCCACCTCTACCTGTAAATTAGATAGCTCATAGCTAGGATAATATTTAAACATATTCGGGATTGCCTCAGTTAAATTACCCCGTAAAGTCTCAGCCCCTGTCTCTAGGTCATCTGGCTCAATGTCGTCTTCATATGAAACACCAAGCGTCAAGGAAATTAGCACTGAGTAGGTAGCCTTATTAGTCATCATTCACCCCTCATACTAGACTACCAGACAGGTCACCGTTCTGGAAATACCAGAGATGGGATGGATTTTGAAGACCAGGTTGCCGATATCGTTTTGGGTTTCCCCTTCTATTTCCGCAATAACATCATAGGGTCCAGTTACCGTATCAACCGTTTTCACCCCGTCTATTTTCTTAAGAGCGATAGCCACCTCCTTGCTTCTACCCTGAACTGTTTCAATTAGAATAAAAGCCTTGGCTGCCACTGAATCACCCCCTTATTCTTATTTAGATATAATCTCCACCTCCCGGCGGGTTTCAAAGTGGAGCAACTTAATGGTTTTCCCCGTCTCCCGAGCGATAGTCTCCGCCAGCGGCCTGAGGGATTTGACCCGGGCCATGTCGGCGCCGACTAATGGCATCCACCCCTCGGTCGTTTTAGCGCCGATAATACCTTCATCGTCAGGACCGCTTTCCTCGGCTACGAAGGCATATAGGCTATCAATTCTAGGCATCACTGCCTTCTTAAAGGGCCGGGGGCTGACCCCGATTACGGTCAAGGCGCCCCAGGGTGTCGCTCTATGCAACTGGTTTTCTCATGTTTATTGGCTCGCTCTACCTGTCTGGGTTACTCTGGTATTATGGCTCGCTCACTTATTATGGGTTTCTCTCCTACCATGGCTCGCTCAGGATACTTGGGTTACTCGTTTCTTTTGGCTCGCTCCAGACGTATGGGTTTCTCTTATCCCTTGGCCCGCTCTTTACTTCTGGTTTTCTCTATCCTCCCCCGGCTTATCTATCATCTCCCACGGGCCTATCAATGATTTATGCTCTAATATATCTATAGCATAGGGACTGGTTACAGGCAGGTCTTCCGATTCTCTCCAAACAAGCCACAGGCAGGAAAGAAATAGCTTTATCATCTTACGCAGCGCCTGGTTATGGACATGTCCTTCACTTATCATGTCGCCAGGCTCATATCTCTTACCATCCTTATCCTTAGGCAGGATCGTGGCCGGTACTATCTTAACACCCCGGTTTTCATACTTCTGGTAGTATTTGTCCTTCTCCTTGAGGTAATATTCGTAGAACTTACCCTTAACTCGGAGCAAAGACGAACCTAGCCGCCAGCACATGCTCCTTAGCTGACTATTGTATTCCAGCTTTCCGCCACCCCTGCGCCGTTTAGGGGCCACTCCGTCCACAACCCCAAAACCAGCAAATTTCCAAAAACTGGATATGTGATCTGCTTTCTCAATGTCCATAAGTCCCACCACTTTAGCGATATTCTCCTTGCCAACACCTTTTACACAACTGAACCAGGGATAGGCCGGGTGGCCTTGAATCAGGTAAGCAACTCTTTCATCAACGAAATCTTCCAGGTCTTTAAGATGCCGGTGTAGTTCATCAGTCTCCGGGTCTTGCTTATTTTGTAGAGCAAGGTGAGATTGTCTCACCTCCGCGGCTACCCTCAACTTTTCTATGGCCAGGGCAGCATCTACCATTGTGGTTAGTGAGGTTAGTTTGTTTGTCATTTTACGCTCCTCTCTTGTGGTTTTCTCTTTTTGTTTGGCTCGCTCTGATATATTGGTTTTCTCATATACTCTGGCTCGCTCACTTTTTGTGGGTTTCTCTGTTTTATTGGCTCGCTCATAAAATATGGTTTTCTCGTTATTCTTGGCTCGCTCACTTTTTGTGGGTTTCTCCCCTATGTTGGCTCGCTCGCTGTTACTGGGATTCTCCTGTCCCTTGGCTCGCTCATTACTAATGGGTTACTCTGACTTTTTGGCTCGCCCCTCCTCCTTATTTATTTATTTTGTTCCTGTGCCCCCCATGGGGTCCTTTAGAATCCTGGTTAGCTCCCGCCCCGTCATCCCTAACTGCCCGAAGTCCCTTACCTCCGGGCAGTACTTGCAGTACCCAACATTCTTCGAATTTATTATAAAGTGGTGAGGCGGACACTTGTGCTTTCTCGTTTTCACCTTATTTTGTTCCTGTACCCTCAGGGTGTCGCTTCATGTTTAATCCTAGCCGGGGGCTGACCCCGATTACGGTCAAGGCACCACACGGGACGGGAGGTAAGGGGGAGAAGGGCCCCCGCCTTGATTTCCCGAGCCCCCGGCCGCCACCGATATTAACCTTTGGTCAACGCCAGTGTCAATAGGGTTAACCTTGTGGCTCACCAAACTGACCCTTTTATCCCCTAAAGCCTAGCCTTTTGGCTCTTGTAGGGGTGATAGCAAAAGGCGCACAATCTTGGTAAGAATTTGGTAAGACCTATTATGCTATCAACCTAATCTTAAGAGCTGATATCGATGATAATGAACAGGTCGATTAAGGCCGGGTTTATCCTGGTGCAGGCAGACGGGACTCGGACCTGGAGCGACGCTGAAATCGAGAAGGTACTAGAGAAGTTCCTTAAGATCTGGGCGGGCACGGTAGACGGTGAGCTCGACCAGCTTGATATCACTGTCGCTAGCTCTGCTATCGCCGCTTCTTTACAGCCTGGCTCCTCTTAGCCCGAAACTCGGGGTCCTGCCACTGCTTCTTTATAACCTCGCTCATCCTGGCCCGGTAGGCGGGGTCCTGCTGGCGCTCCCTTGTAAGCTCGCTCAGCCTGGCCCGAAACTCGGGGTCCTGCCACCGCTTCTTTGCCGCCTGGCTAATCTTGGCCCGGTAGGCGGGGTCCTGCTGGCGCTTCCTTGCCGCCTGGCTCATCCTGGCCCGAGTATCGGCGTCTGGTCTCCCCGCTGTTTCCGCCGGAAAGTCCACATAGCGACCGACCACCGTGCAGTAGCCCTTAACCCGCCCGTCGCTGGCCACGGTCTCAACCGACTGGTGGCAGGCGGGGCAGGTGACCAGCACCCGCTCCAGCCTGACCAGCCCCTCTACCTGCCCGCCGGCACCGGCCATCAGCACCCTGGGTTTCTTCATCTTGAAGACTCCCTTACCTTATTATTATTATTAAATTTAACCCCGCCAGCCCCAGCCGTCATCCCGGCGATGGTTTTGCCCGCCGTTATGAAGCCTATCTAGCGGGCTAAACTGGTGGTGCGTCTCCAGTGCCCGCTGGATACTTACGTACCTTGAGTACCTTAAGACCATATCCAGGGTAGAGTGCCCCAGCAGCAGCCTCAGGGAATTGATATCGCCGCCGGCCTCGAGATAGCGGGTGGCGAAGTAGTGGCGCAGGCGGTGGGCGCCGCCGCCGCTTAAGACCCCGGCCCGCTTCTTTAAGCGGGAGATCATTGTCTTCAGGGAGTAGGTCGACATCGGCTGGCTGTCATCGGTCTTCCACAGCTCGTCATCACCCCTGGCTCTGATTTCGAGATACTGCCTGAGGGCTTTCCTGGCCTCGCCGTCGATCGGCACCACCCTCAGCTTGGCCCCCTTGCCCATCACCCTGAGCTGCCTTAGTTTGGGATCGAGGTCAGCAAGCCTGATTCCCCCCAGCTCCGATATCCGCAGGCCGGTATCGGCCAGCAGGGAGATGACGGCCCGATTTCTGATGCCCAGGTAGCGGTAGCGGTGCACCGAGTCGTAGTCGCACACCTCGAGCAGGGCTCTTACCTCGTCGTCGGTGTAGGGCTCGACCACCTTGTAGTTGGGCTTGGGCAGCCTCAGGTGGAGCGACGGATTGTGCTCCAGGTACTCCTCAGCCTCGGCCCAGTTAAACAGGGTCCTGACTACCTTGCCGTAGTGGTGAACCGTGCCCGGCCGGGCCCGCTTCAGCGAGCAGCGCCGCATCCCCGGCCAGCGGTAGTCCTCGGTAGCCACGTAGCTAAGGAAGTCGCGGATGTGGTCGCGGGTGATCTCAGCAGCTTCCGGCCAGCCCTGGCTTCTTCCGTACCAGCCGAAGTTTCCCAGGATGATGCGGTAATACTCGAGGGTACTGGTGGCCAGGTCGGCCCGGGAGCCGAGGAACCTTTGAATTAGTTCAGACAGGGTCAGTGTTTTCAGTTCGGTTACCATTTTTCATTTTTTTGCCCGTCCCCAGTTGATTTTTTTTTGCGAGTCAAGAACTCAGCCGAGATTCCAACTGACAACATGAGTGTTTTCTTCATTTTTGAAGCTATCCTCAGCCAATTTAGGCCGGTCTTGGGAAGCAAGCACTCTTCCGCTGAGTTACACCCGCTTCGGAACGGGCTTTTCCTCCCTTTTCAGATATAAATGTGTATTGACCTTTTGGCAATCTGTATTGACTTATTGACAGTTTTAGGCAACTTTTGACGAATCAATGAGTCTATAGACTCCTTGCTTTTCATTTTGACTCAGCACTTTTCGGCTCGCTGGGCTTCTTTTCAGTGGCCTCAGCTGGCTTTTGCTCAGCCTTCGGCTTTCGCTTAAAAAAGGCCTTGATCTTATCAGTTAACTTCATTTTTCACCTCCAAAAAATCAAGTACTCAGGTTATCGTTATTGACAAATCGTTGATAACATCTTACAATCTAGGCTCAGGCAGAGCTCCAAATTATAAAAGGAGGATTGCCCGTCCTCAAAGTAGTTTTTATCTAGGGCTCTGCCTGTCTGTCTCAAGTTGCCTGACCTCAAGAGCAAAGCTGACCAGCCGCCGCTGCCACTTACGATCCAGTTCCGAGGCGTGCTCAATCAAATTGGCCATTATCTGACCCTCAACTTCTTTATTAAGGCAGGCTGAAAATTTGAGAAATATATCGTGAAAACGACCAGTCGAATATTCTTCTATCCCCTCTTTAAAGCCATCAGTGCTTATAATTCCCACCGCTATCAGGTGCTCAATGTCGCTGCATAATGCTATTGATAGCTTGCAGGCATCGATAGCCTGACAAACACCTTCCGGGTCACATGCCTTAGCCGCATCAGTCGCCTGATCTAATGTGTCTTCAAAGGTGTTTACCTTCTTTTCCATTACCGGATGTATCCTTCGTAGCTGATTGCTGATTGCTGACCAATCACCTTTGTCCATTCTGGCTCACCTCGGTTAGGTAGGTAGCAAAAGCACTGACTACCCTTAGCTGCGGCTCGCTAAAATCGTTGACAATATCTAGCAGTTCAGCCAGGGGTTGACTAATGTGTTCTTGCCTGGTTCGATAGCCGGCGAGGATAAGTAGCTCATCCTCTAGGGCTATCTTTCGGTTGCCATCCCTGCCGAAAGCATGAGCCAGCTTGGTCACTGTTTCTGCCGAAGCATGCCCGCCTTTTATAATGGTGTGAACAGTGGAGTGGCTTAGGCCAGCCCTGCCACCAATCTGCCTCAGTGACAAGTGTTCATTTTTGCACCTCTCCCTCAGCCACTGGCCCAAGCCCCCTATTGTTTCTTCCATTCGCGAATTACCCCCTTAAAAAAATATTTAGGTATTATCTTGTTGACATTATACACATTGGTGTTGACAAAGTCAACACCCTGATTAACCCTATGTCTGTCTTGGCATATTGACAAATAGTTGATATTTATTTACACTTTGTTACTTAGAGGTACTATTACTAGGGGGTAAATTATGCAGCAGCATCCACTATTCAATATATATAAGCGACGTTACTTGTCTGAGGTAACCGGCTACTCTACGGGATATCTCTGCCGTATGGCTACCGGGGGACACCCCTTGAGCCGTTCCTTTATTGACCGGGTCTGCTTCAGGCTTAACCGGCCAGAAGAAGAGCTTTTTTTGCCTGACGCTGCTGAAACACACTCCTCACGCAGCGAGCAGTAACCTTGACCTTGGGTGGTGCCAGGGAAACAGCGCTTTTGGGGGGAATAAGCGATGTTCACAGTGAAAAAGGTAACCACGTTTGAGGGCTACTGTCCCAACGGTCATAAACCACTTTTTGACCTCCCCTCTGAAACCAACCATTCGGTAAGGTTTTGCCATATTTGCGGCACCTCAATTGAGGAGAG
>DATKVW010000051.1:0-2522 GCA_035529875.1 Dehalococcoidales bacterium
ATATAGTAACTATGGGTGCACTTGTCAAGTTTCTAATATACTACTATATTACTTGTCTTTAGGGGATAGTTACCTAATCTATTAACTCCTATCCTCTTTATCCCTCTCCCCTTCATAAGGGCAAGGGGAAGATTTGTTTAAGAGGGGCTATACCCCTCTAACCCTCCCCTATCACTGCTCTAAAACAAGCAGCATCAAAGAGAGGCTTCGCCTCTCTTATTTAATTAATTCCCCCTCTCCTTTCAAGGAGAGGGGGATAAAGGGGGTGAGGTTGACAGGCAGTGTGTCTGTAATATAGGGAACGGTTCGTCAAATTGTTATCGTATCTGGGCTGGTGTTATACTGGAGAAACCACAGATTAGGGATGAAATATTCTAACAGGAAAGTAACTTAACAGGTGACGAAAGAAGAATGAAAGCGATAACCACCAAAGACCTGACCAAGTGCTTTGGTAACTTGGTTGCGGTGAATAAAGTTAGCCTGGACATAGAAGCGGCGGAGGTATTTGGTATGCTCGGACCCAACGGTGCCGGGAAAACGACCTTTACCAAAATATTGTCCACCCTGCTTAGACCAACATCAGGCTATGCTGAGGTATGGGGAAACGATGTCGTGCTGAAACCGGACGAGGTGAGACGGTGCATCGGAATTGTTTTTCAGGACCCGGCTATAGATGAGAAACTAACAGCCAGAGAGAATCTTGAGTTTCATGCCCGGATGTATGGCATCAGCCGTAACCAGCGAGAAAAGAGAATAGCTGAGGTGTTAGACCTGGTTGAACTGACAGACAAAGCTGATATTCAACTGGAGGCCTATTCCAGTGGTATGCAGCGACGACTGGAAATCGCCCGGGGGCTCATGCATCACCCGAAGGTCTTATTCCTGGATGAGCCGACCCTGGGACTGGATGTGCAAACGAGGCGGCATATTTGGGAATACATAAAATCATTGAACCGCAGAGAAGGTGTCACCGTATTCTTGATGACCCACTATATGGAGGAGGCGGATTACCTCTGCGGAAGAATAGCCATTATAGATGAAGGCGAGATAATTGCACTGGACACGCCGGCGAATCTAAAGCGGTTAATCGGTAGCGATGTCATTACCATCCAAACCGATGCTAAATCAGGTCTGGGAAATCTTCTCCGCAACTTCGCCTGGGTAGACTGGGTGACTGAAAACAATACAGCCGTAAATATCGGGGTAAGGCGTGGGGAGACAAAGATTCCGCAGATTGTAATTGCTGCTCACCAGGCAGGGATAAGCATAAAATCAATAAGTATCCGCGAGCCAGACCTGGAGGATGTGTTCTTAAAGTTTACCGGGAGGAAAATGCGTGACGATGAGGGAGATGCCAGGCAACATTTTAGAAGAGTGGTCAGAGCCTTTAGGCGGAAGAGGTAAGCAGTGGAACTTTCATTAATCTATACCCTGTGGCTGAGGGAGATGAAGAGATTTTTCCGCATGAAAAGCCGCCTGCTCGGTTCCCTTGGTGTGCCGGTATTCTTTCTCATCTTCCTCGGAATGGCACCAATCCGACTGCCTGCTGATTCACCGGGCGGTTACATAAGTTTTCTAACCCCGGGAATCATCGGCATGATACTCCTGTTCGCATCAATGGGTGCCGGAATGTCTGTCTTGTGGGACAAGCAATTCGGCTTTCTTAAGGAAATAATGGTCGCCCCGGTTCGGAGGTACACTATTGTCCTGGGAAAGACGGCAGGTGGAGTGACAACGGCGCTTGTTCAGGGACTGCTGATATTACTACTGGCACTGCCCCTCGGTCTGCAACTGATGGGGACCAGCCATCAATTCAGCCTTGGCGGGCTAATCCTGGGCTTTTTGTTGGCAATAGGTTTCATGATTCTTATTGGTCTTACTTTTACCGGTCTTGGAGTCTCCTTTGCTTCCAAGATGAAAGACTTTCATGGTTTTCAACTCATATGGAATTTTATAGTCTTTCCTGTCTTTCTTCTTTCCGGTGCCCTATTCCCGATAGACGTTTTCCCACAGTGGCTTCAGTATCTAGCCTACCTCAATCCGCTAACTTACGGAGTTGACGGCTTACGGGGCAGCCTCATCGGAGCCAGCCAATTTCCTATCTTTTTAGACCTTGCTATCCTGCTCGCAACCAGCGTAGCTATTATTTTCATCGCAGCATATCTGTTTACTAAAACCGAGGTTGACTGAGGGATGAAGTAATCTATTAACCCTATCCCCTTTATCCCCTTCCCCTTAGCAAGGGGAAGATTCGTTTAAGAGGGGCTAACGCCCCGCTAACATTCCCCTTATCACTGCTCTAAAACAAGGAGTCTCAAAGAGAGGCGAAGCCTTTCTTATTTAATTATTTCCCCCACTCCTTTCAAGGAGAGGGGGAAAATGGGGTAGAGTTTGATAACCCTTCTTAATGGCTATTGATGTTTGCCAAACTATGCTATACTCTTAGGCAAAACATTGAGGCAAGGAGGATAATCAAGTGGCAAAGACCTCTACGGGATTAGAAGAAAATGTTGCCGGGCTAT
>DATKVW010000052.1:0-8207 GCA_035529875.1 Dehalococcoidales bacterium
CCAACCGCACCGACTTTGACCTCGTGCAGCATGCCAACTCCACCGGCAAAAATATGGAATACTTTGATGAAGAGACCAAAGAGCACTTCATCCCTTACATCATCGAGCCTTCAGCCGGAGTAGACCGCTCTGCACTGGCTGTCCTCTGCGATGCCTATGACGAAGAGGAAGAGGAGGGAGAAATCAGGGTAGTACTCCGCTTTCACCCCAGCTTAGCCCCGGTTAAGGTAGCTGTCTTACCCCTGAGCCGCAAGGAAAAACTGGCCACGTTAGCCAAACAGATACACGCCGACCTGCGCCAGTGCTGGTCGACTCAGTATGACGATGCTCAGAGCATTGGTCGCCGTTACCGCCGCCAGGATGAGATTGGTACTCCTTTCTGTGTCACCATTGATTTTCAGTCGCTTGAAGACGAGCAGGTCACCATCCGTGAACGCGACACCATGAACCAGATACGAGTCCCCCTCAGTGAGCTAAAGACAGCTTTGGCAGCAAAACTCAGCGGTGAAGATTTACTCGTCTTACCCCCAGGCGGCAAGATATGGAAGATAGAGAAAAGCAACAACTCCACCACATAGGAAATTCCAGGAGGGGCTTTGCCCCTCTCTTTAATATCAATTCCCCCTTCCCCTTATCAAGGGGAAGGGGGATAAAGGGGGATGGGGTTACTTAGTGAAAATCATCCACTTTGCCGACCTTCACCTCGGTGTTGAATCTTACGGGCGCATTAACCCCGATAGCGGACTATCCACCCGACTGGAAGATTTCCTGAACGCCCTTGACCAGGTGGTTGACTATGCTCTGGAAAACAGGGTAGACCTTGTTCTCTTCTGTGGTGATGCCTACAAGAGCCGTGAGCCGAGCCAGACCCAGCAGCGGGAATTTGCCAAACGCATCAATCGCCTATCTACCGGTGGTGTTCCCATCTTCCTCCTCATTGGCAACCATGACCTGCCTAACGCTATCGGTAGAGCTACCACCACCGAAATTTTCGACACTTTAGCCATTAAGAATGTCTATGTTTCCAACCGCCCCAGTATTTACCACATCCCGACGGATAACGGCACCATTCAAATAGCCTCGTTACCCTGGCTCAGACGCAGCGCCCTGCTGAGCAAAGAAGAATCTAAAAATCTCAACTTTGAGCAGATTAACCAAAAGATACAGCAGGTATTGACCAGTAAAATTAGCGACCTTAGTCAACAGCTTGACCCCAGCCTGCCCTCCATACTAGCCGCCCATGTCTGGGTCGCTAATGCTCAACTCGGCTCAGAGAGGTTAATGACCATCGGGCAAGAACCAGTGTTACTGCTGAGTAATATCGCCCATCCCGCCTTTGATTACATCGCCTTAGGTCATATTCACAAGCATCAGGCCTTGTCTGATAACCCTCCGGTGGTTTACGCAGGCAGTCTGGAGCGGCTGGACTTCAGCGAGGAAGCAGACGACAAGGGCTTTTACGTGGTAGAAATAGAGGAAGATAAGGAAACGAGCCGAAGACAGGTCTCTTTTGATTTTCATCCAGTACTCGGGCGCCGCTTTCTGACTATTAGCATTAATATCGAACCCGAAGACACCAACCCGACATCAACCATACTCCAAGCCATTGCCGAACAGGAAGACGAAGTCAGAGAAGCTATAGTGCGCCTTCACATTAGCCTGCCAGCAAAAATTGAGGGGCAGTTCAGAGATAACGACATCAGGAATGCCTTGAAGGAGGCTCACTACTTCAGTATTGCCAAGGATATCCAGCGAGAAACACGCCTCAGGTTGGGAAAGTGGACTGCCGAAGAAATCGCCCCTTTTGACGCCCTAAAGGCCTATTTAGAATCAAAAAAGGTATCCCCGGAGCGAGCCAAAACTCTGCTTGAGTATGGCGAGAAGCTGATACAGGGGCAGAGGATAAAATAGGATAAAGAGGGAAATCTAAGAGGGGCAAAGCCCCTCTTTTTAATATATTCCCCCTCTCCTGTTCAGGAGAGGGGGATAAAGGGGGTGAGGTAGATAAACAACTCCATCGCTACTTGTAAGTCTCGCCACCCAACCTCTCTGGTTTCTGCCTCAGCACCATAAATATCCCGCCCAGAATCAGAAGACCTCCCACTATCTCCACCCAGGTTGGCATCTCGTCAAGGATGAAATAACCTAATATCGTGGCTCCCACCGGTTCCCCCAGAATGGCTACGGCAACAAAAGTCGCCGGTATCAAGCGCACCGCTATATTTAGTGACGAATGCCCGATAAGCTGGGGGACTACCGCCAGCAAGACTAGCATGATATAGGTGAAAGAGGAATAGCCAGTAAGGCTATAGCCGGCAACCAGGGTCGCTACCAGCAGGATTACGGCAGCGCCAGTGTAGACAATTGCCAGATAACTGCCAATATCAATACGCATTCTGAGCTGCCGCCCGATAATTAAATAAGCACCCATAGCCAGCGCCGCCAGCAGAGCAAGCACATCACCTAACAGAGTGCCTGGACTTACGGTGATACCACCCCCGGTGATGAATATAGCTCCTATCAGGGCAACCAAAATACCCAATAGCATCGGCTTGGTCAGTCCTTCCTTCCACAAGAAGTAGGAGATTATCGCCACAAACAGGGGATTGGAAGTTACCAGGATTACCGAACTGGCAATGGTGGTGTAGCTAAGTGATGTTATCCAAAGGGCAAAGTGCAGCGCCAGAAACAGACTTGAAAGCAGCATCAAAAACATGACACCTTTTGATAGCTTGTTGAAAGTCTTTTTAGAGCGGACTAAGACAAAAGGAAGCAACACCAGAGAGGCGATGCCCAGGCGGTAGGTGGCAATAACCAACGGTGGTGCATCAGCCAGGCGGATGAAAATGGCGGCGAAGGAAATGGAAACTATACCTATAAATAGGATTATATATGGTTTCGCTTTTATTCCTGGCCTCCAATCCAGCTATTCTATCTCTTCAAGGAATAAGGCACCTTCTTAGAATAGTAGCCTGCATTGTATAACATTCCCTCGGTATCTTCCAGTCTGACATTGCCCTTCATTACAATTTTTGCTAACCTCCTTACTAGATAAAGAAAACCAGGGAGGTTACCGCTATGGAGAGCCAAGTAGAACTCAACAATGAGCGCAAGCAGTTGTTGGAAAAATTCAGACAAGCGCTACCCGATGTAATGAATGCTGAAGCTGGTGTAAGTGATGTAGTCTATAAGGATGGAGTACTCAGCACCAAGGTCAAACGGCTAATCGCCATGGCCATAGCCCTCAGGGCCGGATGCATCAACTGTATTTTAGCCCAAACCGAGCGAGCACTAGACGCCGGAGCCACTAAAGATGAGATTCTGGAAACTCTTGCCGTAGAAATAGGCATGAGCGGCACCACCGGGGTTGCGGAGTCGCTGAGGGTAATCAAGTTCCTGGAAGAGTTAGGTAAGCTGTAACGAAGTCAACTCAATCGTCATAAGAATTCATCCTGCTTACATATTAGGTATGGCAAGCCATAGCCAGGCAATAAGAATACCTATTATAGCTCCAACAATAACCTGAAACGGTGTATGCCCGAGGAATTCTCGCAGGTCACGCTCCAATTCGGCTATAGGACGCCTGAACCTGAACTCTTGAACAATGCGAATTAAGACGACCGATTGCTGGCCTACCGACTGCCGTACGCCGGCAGAATCATACATGACTATCAACGCCAGTACAGCGGCAATGCCAAAGGCTACTGAGCTCAAACCCTGAAGCATAGCCACCGATGTAACCAGTGCACCGACCACTGCTGAATGGGAACTGGGCATGCCACCGCTAGCCAACAAGTAACGGAAATCCAGCCGTCTCTCCCGTACCAATGTTGCCACCACCTTCAGTAACTGCGTCACCGCCCAGGCACAAACAGATACCACCAACACCTTATTAGTAATGAGTTCATATAACATTATTTTTCACGCTCAACTCTCCATCGTTGGTCTTTTACCCCATAGCTAGTCTTAGTGTAAGTGCCGTGCCCGCCATTGGTTGAGGTAGCGGATAACCTCGTCATCGCTGAGGTCATACCAATGGCGATAGAAATCAGCTATAGCGAATCGGGGCATAGAACCGGTAACGCAGGTTATTACTCTATCGGCAACCTTCTCCACCTGCTTCACCGCCGGCGCCGAAGCACAGGGTATGGCAGCAACTATTTCACTGGGTCGGCGACGACGCACCGACTCCACTGCCGCCCTCATGGTAATTCCTGAAGCCAGACCGTCATCTATAATTATTGCCGTCTTACCACTCACCGAAGCCAGCGGTTTATCTCCCAGATAAAGCAGGCTCCGCCGCTTAATCTCCACTTTTACTTTGCCCGCCTCATACTCTATTTGCTGTCGACTCAAGCCGAATCTTTTTACTAATTCCTCGTTAAGGATGATGGTTCCGTCCTCAGTAACAGCGCCAAAGCCCGCTTCAGGGGTCAGGGGAATGGGGAGCTTGCGGGCAATAACCAGACCAAGACCGGCATTAAGTGCACCAGCCACCTCTATTGCCACCGGCACACCGCCATTAGGAATGGCGAGCACTACCACTGACCGGCCATTATATTCCTGCAGCTTCTCGGCTAGCCTTTTACCGGCATCACGCCGATTTTCAAAAATAACTTGTGGAGTAGCAGAATACATAAACTGTCCTCGCTACCTATCGTAACCTGCCCTATTTATCAACATAACCAACTTTATTCATTTTTTAACCAGCTTAAAGGCGTTAACATCTACCAGACCCAGGTCGGTCAATCTGAGTTCGGGGATTACTGGTAACGCCAGAAAGGAAAGAGTAGCCAACGGTGAGGGTAAGGTCGTGCCCAAATCCCTGGCTATCTGCTCCAGCTTCTCCAGCTTATCTACCACCACCTCTAATGGTTCGGCGGATAGCAATCCAGCGATAGGTAAAGCCAGACTGGCTAATACCCTGCTGTCAGCAGCAACTACCAGCCCACCCTGTAACTTCTCTACCTCTTTAACCGCAGTAAATATATCGGCATCGTTGGTACCGACAGCAACAATATTATGAGAATCGTGGGCAATAGATGAAGCTAACGCCCCTTTTTTCAAGCCAAAGCCGGTGACCAGCCCCAGACCAATATTGCCGGTAGCCTTGTGTCTCTCCACTACCACCAGCTTCAAAATATCTCGTTCCGTATCCGGCACGACAACCCCACCCACAACCTTGACCCTCTCCATCCTCTTTCTGGTGACTATCTGACCGGGCACAACCTCAATAACCGGCTCAGTTTCACCCGAAGCGGGAAACTTCAAGGCTTCCACCGGGAAAGGCTTGATATTCACGGTATTGGTTAGTCCTCTACCCCTTGGTTTATACAAAGAGAACAAGGGTTCACCTTCCTCAGCCACCAGGCAACCCTGATAGAAAACCATACCTATCTGGAGATGGGATAGGTCATTCAGTACCATTAAATTAGCCATATAACCGGGAGCGATAGCTCCCAGCTTGTTTAACCTAAAATACTCAGCGCTGTTAATAGTAGCCATCTGAATTGCCCGCACCGGGTTAAGCCCAAGACGAATTGCTTTGCGCACCACAGCATCAATATCGCCATCCCGCAACAGGTCAGCAGCGCTGCGGTCATCAACCACAAACAGGCACCTTTTATATGTCTTATCGGTAACCAAGGGCAGTAACGCTTCCAGGTTTTTCTCCGATGAACCCTCCCTAATCATCACATGCATACCCTGCCTCAGCTTCTCTCCAGCCTCCTCCAGAGACACTGACTCATGGTCAGAGTAAATGCCAGCGGCAATATAGGCAGTAAGGTTTTTCCCGGTAACACCGGGGGCATGACCGTCAATAATTTTACCTTCGGCGAGGCTAATCTTACGCAAAACACCATCATCACCAGCCAGCACCCCGGGAAAGTTCATCATTTCCCCCAGCCCAATACACCCTCTCCGCTTAAGAATCCTTTTGATATCCTCAGCCCCGAGATTGGCTCCTGAAGACTCCAGATGGGTAGCCGGCACACAGGAAGGAACCATCAGGAAAAGCTCCAGGGGTAAACGGCGGGCATAGTTCAGCACATACCTTATACCTTCCCAACCGCAAACATTGGCTATTTCATGGAGGTCGGTAACTATAGCCAGAGTGCCGTGTGGCACTACAGCTCGGGCATACTGACCAACATCCAGCATAGAGCTTTCCAGGTGGGTATGTCCGTTAATAAGACCGGGAGCCAGATACCTGCCTTCTAAATCCAGAACCTGCTTAGCCTGGTGGTAATTTCCTACCCCGGCAATCCTATCCCCATAAATAGCTACATTGCCTGGCTCAATCTCACCGGTGAATACATTCACCACCTTAGCATTAACCAGAAGCAGGTCAGCAGGACTTTCTCCTTTAGCCACTGCGATTAACTCTTTTAGTCTCGCCACCGTCAACCTTCATCCTCCAGAACACATATATCAGGAAGATTACGGAACCTCTCATCCAAGTCCAAGCCATAGCCAACCAGAAATTTGTTGGGAACAGTAAAGCCCAGGTAATCAATAGTGACTGGAACCTGCCGCCGCAAAGGTTTATCCGTCAGAGTGCAAAGCTTTAAAGAAGCCGGCTTCTTCCTACTCAGATAATCCGTAAAGAAAGATACGGTGCGACCAGTATCCACAATGTCCTCCACTACCAGTAGATCCCTGCCCTTGACCCTAGAATGAAGACCCTGGACTACCTTGATTCTCCCCGAGCTCTCCTTTTCGCTGCCATAGCTGGACAGCCTGACAAAATCCACCTCCAGCGGGAAATCAAGCTGCCGGATAAGGTCAGCCATAAACATAAAGGAGCCCTTCAGAATACCCAGCAAGAGGGGGAGCTTATCCTGATAGTCTCTCTTAACTTCAGCCGCCAGTCTTCTAACTGCGGCTGCGATTTCATCCCTGGTGATAAGAGTACTCGGCTCAGGTTGAGGACCCATAATCTCACCTTTATTTATCTGTGTTGGCAATTTGCTTTGGATAGGGCTCAAGCTAGCCACACCAAATTAGCCGGGTGTGTAAAGTTATTTGTTTATTTACCAAACCCAGCATAAGTATAACATATTTGACAATACGAAGAGAAAGCGATTGAAGTGCCTCAGAACCTGGTATACCAATCTATAACCTCAGAGACTTTGATAATCACACCAGCAATGTCTTTATTGCTATTCACCTACCCATATCCAACATGGAGAACAATGAAGGAAATATAAGATTGGATGAGCTTATACTATCATCGAGTACGATATTCTATCGAGATTATTGACAGGAATGGTATAATAGAATTTGCAATGGCTTATCATTATCCGGCGCTCGTAACGATTGTTTTATATGCCTAATAGATGATTTGTTATTGTGGTGTGACAAGAAAGTGAATTCGTAGCATCACCGAGTATGCAGAGACACTCTGAACAAATTGTTTGTTAGAGACTAAATTTAAGAAATACCCCCAGGTTATTACCGTTAGCAATATTGGAGCATTTGGCGTAGGCTGTCACTTTTCCACCATAATCATAAATCAGCCGCAATCAGCAATTCTGGGGATTGGGTAAAGGTTAACGGCGACAACGGAATAGTTGAGGTAATACACTCAGGTAAAAGGTGACCTCTTTTATTCCTACAAGGTCGTCCTCCCTGGATTCAGATGCTTGATTCTGTTTTAAAGATTATTTTGCCTAAAAGAAAACTCGATGCTATAGTGAAAGGGGAGAATTATGTCCCATAAGATGGACCGGGAAGAACTTTTAGCTAAAGCGCGTAAACCCGCAGAGGATGCCATGAAGTTGCACATTTTATCGGGGGAAGGTACAGACTATGGCTAAATGTGCGGTTCGTGTTTTTAACGACCTTGCCGTTTTATAGGTGGTGAAACTTGAATGCCGATAGGAAAGGAGTAATCTAAATGGAAATGGTGAATAATCCCTTAAAAATCACCGATGTTACCTTCCGTGATGGGCATCAATCCTCATTGGCGACACGAATGCGAACCGAGGATATGGAACCTATCGCCGAAGAGATGAACAAAGCAGGCTTCTACTCTATGGAGGTCTGGGGTGGCGCTACCTTTGATGTCGCTACCAGATTTTTAAACGAAGACCCGTGGCAAAGACCACGCATCCTGAAGAAATTGATGCCCGATACCCCACTACAAATGCTGCTCAGGGGACAGAACCTGGTAGGTTACCGCCACTACGCCGATGACGTGGTTA
>DATKVW010000053.1:0-15384 GCA_035529875.1 Dehalococcoidales bacterium
CTGGATTCTTGCCCCTGGCTTTTTGTTTGATTAGCCAGTATTCCAGGCTATCAGCCAGAGCCAGCCAGCTAGCTTCAATGATATTGGTGGAGCTGCCTACAGTTCGCCATTCATTGACACCGTCACTGGACTCAATAAGCACCCGAACCTGAGATTCAGTGCCAATACTTTCCTCAAGGATGCGCACCTTGTAGTCAACCAGTTTGACAGTAGCCAAGCTGGGATAGAACCTCAGTAAAGCCTTGCGTAATGCCTCATCCAGGGCATTAACCGGTCCGTTGCCCTCAGCAGCGGTGTGCATAATTTCATCGCCCACTCTTACCTTTATCATTGCCTCCGACAGCATTTCTTCCGGGTTCTTTTGAGTCGGTGGGCGCCGTCTTTTTTCAATTACCACCATAAAGTCAACCAGTTCAAAGGGTAGTTGATAACCCGGACTAGCCCGGTGGGCTAATAACTCAAAGGAGGCTTCGGCATTCTCGTACTGAAAGCCCCGGCTTTCCAGAAGCTTAACCTGATTCAACAGCTTTTGGGCTTCCTCGCCTTTGGGGGGTAGCTCCAAGCCCAGTTCCTTTGCCTTGTAGAGTATATTCCTTTTGCCGGATAGCTCAGATACCAGTGTCCTTGGTCGATTACCCACCCGGACTGGGTCTATGTGCTGATAGCTTTCCATCCATTTGGTCAGGGCGGACACATGGAACCCAGCTTTATGGGTAAAGGCGCTGGAGCCGACATAGGGTGCGAAGGCGTCGGGAATAAGATTAGCTAACTCGGATACAAAGCGTGATACCTCGGTCAATTTAGCTAACTGCGTGTCGGTAATGCAGTCTATGCCCATCTTGAGCTTCAAATTGGGGATAACCGAACACAGGTCGGCGTTGCCGCAGCGCTCACCATAGCCATTAATCGTTCCCTGAATTTGACTGGCTCCAGCATTTACTGCCGCCAGAGTGTTGGCCACCGCCAAACCACCATCGGTATGAGCATGAATGCCCAGCGGCACAGCAGTCAGTTTTTTGGCTGCCTTAACCGCAGTCGTTATCTCATCAGGCATGGCACCGCCATTGGTATCGCAGAGAATCAGACAACTGGCCCCGGCGTCAGCAGCAACCCGTAGACAGCGCAGGCTGTAATCGGAGTTAGTCTTAAAGCCATCAAAGAAGTGTTCGGCATCGAAGAAAACGGTAAGCCCTTTTGCCCGCAGGTATTCTATAGAGTCGGCAATCATACTAAGGTTTTCCTCCAGGGTGGTTTCCAGCACCTTGGTAACCTGCAACTCCGAGCTTTTACCGACAATGGTAACCACTTTTACTCCGGCGCCAGCCAGAGCCTGGAGGTTAACATCGGCTTCGGCATCTACCTTCGGCCGCCTGGTGCTGCCAAAGGCAACCAGCTGAGAATAGGAAAGGGTCAGGTTGCGGGCTCTGGTGAAGAATTCAATATCTTTAGGATTGGAGCCAGGCCAGCCGCCTTCTATGAAGTGAATACCCAGCTCGTCAAGCTTGCGGGCAATATTTATCTTATCAGTCACCGAGAAGGAAATGCCCTCTCTCTGTATCCCATCCCGCAGTGTGGTATCATAAAGCTGAACTGCTGACAATTTTTAGCCTCCTACCTTATTAGCGATTAGGTCTCCCATCTCTTTCGTGCCCACCTTGGTCTTGCCTTCGCTCATTATATCATAGGTGCGGTAACCTTCCTGCAATATTTCTTCCACCGCCGTTTCTATAGCTTGAGGCTCTTTTATTAAGCCAAAGGAGTAGCGGAGCATCATGGCAACGCTGAGAATGGTAGCGATGGGATTAGCCATGTTCAATCCAGCACGTTTCGGAGCACTGCCGTGGATAGGTTCATATAAGCCAAGGGTCTTGACTCCTCCCCTTGGAATCCCTGCCAGACTGGCTGAAGGTAACATCCCCATAGAGCCAGCCAGCATCGATGCTTCATCGGTAAGAATATCACCGAATAAATTCTCAGCAACGAGAACATCAAAGCGCGCTGGATTTTGGATTAAACGCATAGAACAAGCATCAACCAGTACATGTTCCAGTTCCACATCAGGGTAATCCTTAGATACCTCTATGGCAACCTGTCGCCACAGTCGAGAAGATTGCAAAACATTAGATTTATCCACAGATGCCAGTTTTTTACGCCGGCTTCGTGCCAGTTCAAAACCAACCCTGACAATACGCTCTATTTCTTGCTCAGAATAGGTCATTGAATCAGTGGCCATCCGACCTTCAGGTGTTGTCCATTGCTTTTTAGGCTGGGCATAGTAGATGCCTCCGGTAAGTTCACGCACAAAAATTAAATCTACTCCGTTTACAACCTCCGGTTTCAGATTCGTCGAATTCACCAACACTGGATACATCTTGACCGGTCGTAGATTGGCAAATACTCCCAGTCCCTTCCGTAACGCCAGAATACCATCTTCAGGATGAACTTTAGCCTTAGGGTCATCCCACTTAGGTCCCCCTACTGCTCCCATCAGTACCGCATCACTATTCTGTCCCTTTTTTAGATTATCTTGAGTAAGAGCTTCGCCGGTAGCATCAATGGAAGCCCCACCCAGTAACTCATATTGTAAATTAAAGCTGTGTCCGAATTTGTTGCCTACCGTCTGCAATACCTTGATTCCCTCGGCAACAACCTCAGGACCAATACCGTCACCGGGTAGGACGACCAGACTGAATTGCCCCATTATGTCCTCCCTGAAGCTAAACTTTGCTTAGTATATTCAATCAGTCCGCCAGCAGCAATGAGTTCGGTCATAAAGTCGGGGTAGGGCTTGGCGGTGAACTCAATACCTCTGGTCAGGTTCTTTATTTTACCACGGGCTAAGTCAATCTCTAAAACATCACCCGTTTCAGTATTATCCACTGCCTTTTCACACTCAAGCAGTGGCAAGCCGATGTTTATGGCGTTACGAAAGAAGATACGGGCAAAGGTCTTGGCAATGACACAGGATATTCCCGCTCCTTTAATTGCCAGCGGGGCATGCTCCCGCGATGAGCCACAGCCAAAGTTGGTGGTTGCCATTATAATATCCCCCGGCTGCACTCTCTTGACGAAATCTTTATCTATGTCCTCCATGCAGTGCTTGGCCAGCTCTGTTGGGTCAGACACATTCAGATATCGCGCCGGGATAATGGCATCGGTGTCCACATTAGCCCCGTATTTATGAACCTTGCCTTTGAGTGTCAAATGATAGCCTCCTTACTCAAGATGTTTTAAAGGTGCATTGTCTGCTGCTTAGACTTCTACATACTCAGTAAACGAGGTAGCTTCTGGAAGAGGCAATCCATCCTTTGCTAGCCCTTCAATGTGAAAACTAATAGCCTCTTTAATGTTCTTTTCTACCTCGTTACGAGTACTTCCAGTGGCAATGCATCCGGGGAGGTCTGGAGAGTAGGCACAATAATTATCGTTGGCTTTTTCAAATATAACCAGATACCTATACATCCTCAATCATCTTGATTATATCACGAACTTTCATAAGGTTTTAGATTCTGTTACCAACCCCTCACCCTTTATCCCTCTCCCCTTCATAAGGGGAGAGGGAAGAGAATTTCTTAAAGGGGCTTCGCCCCTTTTAATCCCTCAGTGCTGTATTTATAAACTTTGTCTTTTAGCACAACTTGAGAACTTTTCCTCCTTATTTAGATGGTTAATAAGTGCTTTTCTGCGAGTGTGTGAATCTATTGACTTGTCTGGCTCAACAGAAATTCTTTAGAAATCAACTCGCCAGAAATTTCCCTTTCAGCCGGGAGATATATGGCCACAACAATATCAAGAGTTTTTAAATAACGACACATTAAAGGTCCGACATCACGCCACTCCAGTCTTCCGAGTCCACATCCGAGCGCTGGGATTGCTAGAGATTTTATCCCCTCTTTTTTGTAGTTATCACACAGCCATTTTAATCCCTCCTCAATTCCTGCGATATCTGCCCGCTCTCTCCAGTGTCGTTTTGTCGGAAATAGAAGAAACCATTTTTCTGAATTTCCATTAGGTAAAGTCCCGGGCTCATCTGCTAATGCATAATCTAATGAAGACTCACGTTTATAGACCTGCGGTCTACCCATCTTCAACTTGCGGTTACGACATAAGTCCTCATACTGTACATACACATCTGAGAACTGATATCTTGTCCGCGACGCAAGTCCCTTTCCCATGACACCAACAGTGTTCACACTTATTGTAATTGTTTGTGCTTCCGAGAAGAACATGTCACCTTCGGCAAGATAGAGTTTTGGCGTAAGACTCCGTAGCAACCAAGGTCGGAAAAACATGTTTGGTTCGCTTATGACTGGAAGATTAGAATATGGCATCGTCGCTTCCAGATTAGCTTTAGCAGTCACAGTTGCCACATAAATCGTTTGGATTAGACTTGGAGGTACCATATCTGGAACAAGACACTCAGCCATAATTTTTCTTTTCGAACCGTCTTCCGGTTTCCAATATTCTATCCGAGTATTCTTAATAATTTGACGGAGAGCCTTTCGTCCTTCACCAGAAGGTAATATTTCGGATGATGAGTGAGCTGCATTACCTGTAGTAATGTAGATATCAAGTCTGTCAAGAATTTCTGGTCGCACTGAAACAACAGCAATTTCGCTAACTGGCTTTTTATGTATTACAAGATATAGCATAGGGTTTCGGGGTTGAAAATAAAGATTTGCAAAATGCCATAGGGAATGGCCATCAGGAGTCTGTATATCCTTGCGGTTTGCAACTATTTCCTCATTATATATACGAGTATATTCAATTTTTTCTCTTTCGATGCGCTCGTGACAAAATATGCCTCTACTTAATATAGAGGACACATTATCTATGTGACTAATATAGTGCAATCCTATAATTTGCGGTCGCTTCATCTAACTATTCTCCAATAACAAATTGGTTTTAACTACCTTCTTCAATATTTTACACTTCCACCAACGCCTTCTCAAAGTCCTTTACTTTAGGTGGCTTTTTGCCTTTGCCCGGTTCAATGGTGTGCCCTTCTTCTCTCAAACGGTTGGCTTGGGCATCTATACCTCCGGGGTATTTTTCATTCAGGCTGCCACCGACTTTCAGCGTCCGCCAGTAGGGAGTGATATCCTTTTTGCCGTCAACAGCTGCTTCCTCGGCAGCATGGGCGGCAACCCAGGCAAAAATACCGGTGGTTATAGGGCAACCAATGCTGGCACCGTGTTTTTTAGCAAGTGCGGCACGAATTTGGTTTATGGTGGTGACTTTACCTGACGGGACCTGTCTCATAATTTCGTCCACTTCACGAGGAGCCGGGATAATAATGGTGCCAGTTCCCCACCTCCTGCTCATCCTCTCATCCATCACTACCACTTTGGGCAAACCTTTATCAGCGGCTAATTTCTCCTGCCAGCTTTTGCGTGCCTTTGCCATTGAACCTCACTCCCTTAGTTTTAATAACCCTATCCCCTTTATCCCCTTCCCCTTACCAAGGGAAAGGGGAATCGGTTATTAGAGAGAGGCTTCGCCTCTCTCTGACTCTCCTCTAATACCCCGATTTTTTACCGGTGATATTTTCAATATCAACCCGTACCACCCAGACAGTATCAATCTTCGGCTTGGTAAAGCTAAAGTCGCCTTCAGCATAATGCTCCATAATCAATCTCAAACCGTGAGCTTTCTCCTCAGCATTTTCCAGAATATGGGCTCTTCCCACACCAATAACACTCCGATATTTCATCGTCCACTGACAGGGCGTTTCTGCCTTTACCACGGCTACATCGGTATCTATCTCAAAGCAAACCTTGTTGTTTTTCTTGATAAGTTCAATCTTGCGTCCCTCTGAAGCTCCGTGAAAGTAAAGAGCATTCCGTTCGTAGCCGAAGCAGACGGGAACTACGTATGGCTCATCATTGTCCACCAGCCCAATCCGACAGCAGATTGCACTTGTTATAATCCTTTCACTCTCATCAATATCGGTAATTTCCTTATCCTTTTTGCGCATCGGTCTCATCATGTAATCTCGCCGGGGCTGGTAATGCTGCCAGCAATAGCACTGGCAGCAGCAACGACAGGACTGGCTAAATAGACCTCTGACCGGGGACTGCCCATTCTGCCAACGAAGTTGCGGTTAGTGGTGGAAACGCACCTCTCCCCGGCAGCCAGAACCCCCATGTGACCGCCAAGGCAGGGGCCACAGGTGGGGGCACTGACTATCGCTCCGGCTCTAATGAATATCTCGGTTAAGCCTTCAGTCAAACAGTCAAGATACACCTGTTGCGAGCCGGGGATAATAATACACCGCACCCTCGGGTGCACCCTTCTCCCTTTCATTATTTGAGCAGCCACCTGCAAATCCTCAAAGCGACCATTGGTACAACTGCCAATCACCACCTGGTCAATATCTATCTGCCCTACCCGACTAATCGGTTTGACATTGGCTGGGGAGTGAGGCAGGGCAATTTGAGGCTCCATGGCAGAGACATCATACTCAATGACCTGGGAATATTCCGCATCTTCATCAGGCTCATACACTGTGTAACTATGCTTGGCTCGTGACTTTATGTAAACTAATGTCTTATGGTCTACCTTGAACAGTCCAGCTTTAGCCCCGGCTTCAATAGCCATATTAGCCATAGTAAAGCGCCCATCAATAGACAGGCTGTCTATTGCTTCCCCACTAAACTCCATTACCGAATAGAGAGCACCATCCACGCCAATGTTGCCAATGGTATACAGGATTAAATCTTTGCCCCCTACCCATTTCGGCAAACTCCCATGATAAATGAACTTAATGGTCGGCGGCACCTTCATCCAGATGCTGCCGGTTGCCATTGCCGAGGCAATATCGGTTGACCCCATACCGGTGGCAAAGGCACCCAAAGCGCCATAGGTGCAGGTGTGGGAATCAGCACCGATAACCACATCTCCGGGCATTACCAGACCCTGCTCCGGCAGAAGGACATGTTCAATGCCCACCTGGCCTACTTCAAAGTATATTACCCCGTGTTCCCGGGCAAACTCCCGCATCAGCTTAGCCTGCTCAGCGGAGGCAATATCTTTATTAGGCACGAAGTGGTCGGGCACCATTACTATCTTCTTGGGGTCAAAGACTTTATCCACTCCAATTCGCTGAAATTCTTTTATAGCAATAGGTGCGGTAATATCGTTAGCCATAACGAGGTCAACCCTGGCATTGATGAATTCACCCGGGGTTACCTTCTTTTTGTCAGTATGGCTGGCTAATATCTTCTCAGCCAAGGTCAAGGTAGTTCTCCTTTCCTGAGCGTGCTTATAAAGTGTATTGAGAACAAGCTATTACCGAATAGGATGGGGAAGGTACAATACGATTAGTATGAGAGCTGTAGCCACTGCGGAGGCTACATACAAACCGGCTCCAGCTGCCAGACCAATGCCAGCTACCGCCCACATCGTCGCTGCCGTAGTCAATCCAGCCACAATTCCTTCACCGGTACGCATTATAATCCCGGCTCCGAGGAATCCAACACCCACCAGCACTCCGGCGGCAACCCGGGCTGGGTCGCTGGCAGGACCAAAGCCATAGATAGAGGCCACTGTAAATAAAGCAGCCCCTAAACTGATAAGGACATGCGTTCTCAGACCGGCTGGCTTGCCCGCTCTTTCTCGCTGATAGCCAACAGCACCCCCCAGTGCTACTGCCAGCAGCAGGCGTAAGACAATGATTACCTCGGTTCCCACACAATACCTCTGCTAATAAATAGCTATCCAGCCAGTCTTTTGGCGGCTAATAATCTATTAAGGGCATTAGTATAAGCCTTGGCGCTGGCGACAATAATATCGGTATCAGCGCCTCGTCCGGTATAGCTTACACCCTCACTCTCTATCCTGATTAGCACCTCACCGATGGCGTCAATACCTCCAGTTACTGACTTAACGGTAAATTCAGTAAGCACATTGGGTACTCCTACCAGGCGGTTAATAGCCTGGCAGACAGCATCCACCGGACCGGTTCCCAGAGCGGCATCAGCCGAGACCTTGCCATCAGGAGCAATAAGCCTTACCGCAGCGGTGGGAATTCCTCTATCACCACAGGATACCTGTATACGGTCAAGGTGATATGCTTCTGATACCGTGCGTTGCTCTTCGGCAACGAGGGATTCAATGTCTTTATCTGTAATCTCCTTCTTTTTGTCAGCCAGCTCCTTAAAAGCGGCAAAGGCTCGGTTAAGGTCTTCTTCAGACAGGCTATACCCCAGTTCTGCCAGTCTCTCTCTAAAAGCGTGCCGCCCACTGAGCTTACCCAGCACCAGGCTGCTGGCTGGTACGCCTACGGTTCTGGGGTCGATTATCTCAAAAGTTGTTGGCATCTTGATGACACCATCCTGGTGAATCCCCGATTCATGGCGAAAGGCATTCGCCCCGACAATCGCTTTGTTGGGTTGCACCAGGAAACCAGTTAGCTCACTTACCAGTCGGCTAGTCTTATAGATATGCTCGGTCTTAATATCGGTGGTCGGATTAAAAAGGTCCTGGCGGGTCTTAATTGCCAGCACGACTTCCTCAAGTGAGGCATTACCCGCCCTTTCTCCAATACCATTAATAGTGCACTCCACCTGCCTGGCTCCCCGCTTGACTGCTTCCAGGCTGTTAGCCACGGCTAAACCCAGGTCATCGTGACAATGGACGCTGACTATAGCTTGATTGATATTGGGCACATTCTGGAAAATCCCCTCAATAAGCTGTCCAAATTCACTTGGAATAGCATAGCCGACGGTATCAGGTATATTCACCGTAGTCGCCCCGGCTTCAATAACTCCTTCCAGGATTTGGTACAGATACTCTGGCTCGGTGCGGCTGGCATCCATTGGGGAGAACTCTATATCATCAGTATATTGCTTGGCTTGAGCGACCATAGCTCGGGAAGTCTGTAGCACCTCCTTGCGGCTTTTCTTTAATTGATAAACAAGGTGTATATCTGAAGCTGCCAGAAATACATGTATGCGCGGGTGCTTCGCCTCTTTAACTGCCTCCCAGGCCCGGTCTATATCGTTGGGTTTTGCCCGGGCTAAAGCGCAGATTACGGGGGTGCGAACTTCCTGAGCGATAAGTTTCACTGCCTCAAAATCACCTGGTGAACTGATGGGGAAGCCAGCCTCAATAACATCCACACCCAGTTTCTCCAGTTGCCTGGCTATATCCAGCTTCTCCTGGATATTAAGGGTTCCCCCAGCTGCCTGTTCCCCATCCCGCAGCGTGGTATCAAAGATAATTACCTTATCCATAGTTAACCCTCTTTAGGTATAAAACTAAGTAACTTTGTTACTGTTTCCTTTACATCCTCTGCAGCAATAATGACATCTTCTAACATTAGTCCTGATTCGTAAAAGTTACTATGTAATGATTGGGCATTATTAAAAGTATGTCTAATGCTTTCATCTGGAAGTACTCTTGCTAACTCAAGCGCGTAATCACGAATATCTTTGTGGCTTCTAAGCTGTATATCCTTGCTAGCTGCTGTTGCTTTTAACGCCTGAGCCATACTTCCCCAGAGAAACTCACTCGCCTTTTCGGTATCGCCGACCTCAATAAATTTAAGTGCATTCTCAAAATAGTGAATACTTTGGGTTTTATATCTCTTGACCCTCTTTTTCGTGTCCAACTCTAGCTCTCTCATCTAGGAATAGTATACTCTAAAATTTCTCCTGATCTGGCATCTACCTTGACTTTGGCTACAATAGTAGCTAAGGGACCTACATCGATTTCCACGAGCCAGGTATCATTTTCTCTAGCAGCTTTAATAGGCCGAGCGATTAAGCGATGCTTTTGGATGAAGGACTTAGCTATCGTTGTAGCCTCTGAAGCTGACTTGACCTCCATCATATTCCTCCTCAGATTATTACTTTTTCAGCCACGGCATCATCTCACGTAGCTCCTTACCCACAACTTCAATGAGGTGTTCAGAGTCCATCCGCTTTAATGCGTTATAAGTAGGGCGACCAGCCTGATTTTCCAGAATCCACTCCTTGGCAAAGGTACCATCCTGAATCTCAGCCAGGATTTGCCTCATCTCATCCTTAACCATCTCATCAATGACCCTCGGCCCGCGGGTATAGTCGCCATATTCGGCAGTATCACTTACCGAGTAGCGCATATATTTTAAGCCCCCCTGATATATCAGGTCAACGATAAGCTTAAGCTCATGCAGGATTTCAAAATAGGCTATTTCCGGCTGATAGCCGGCTTCAACCAGCGTCTCAAAGCCAGCCTTTATCAGAGAGGTAACCCCTCCGCACAGTACTGCCTGCTCACCAAAGAGGTCGGTCTCTGTCTCCTCAGCGAAGGTGGTTTCAATGACTCCAGCTCGACTGCAGCCGATGCCCTTAGCATAAGCAAGGGCTATGTCTTTTGCCTTACCTGAGGCATCCTGATGGACAGCAACTATTGCTGGCGGTCCTATGCCTTCAGTATAAAGTTGCCTCAGCATATGCCCCGGGCACTTGGGGGCTATCATAGTAACATCAGTCTCGGGTGGCGGGATAATCTGCCCATAATGGATGCTAAAACCGTGAGCAAACATCAGAGTATTGCCTGGAGCCAACCCCTTCCCAATAGATTGATAGTAGATAGCATGATGCAACTGGTCAGGAGCTAGTATCACAATGATATCAGCTTCCTTTGCCACCTCATCAGCAGTCATCACCTCAAAGCCAGCCTCTTGAGCCTGCTTCCAGCCAGGGCTTCCTTTGGCTTCAGCCACTATCACCTGACAACCGCTATCCCTGAGATTCTGAGCCTGGGCATGCCCCTGGCTTCCGTAACCAATAATGCCGATTGTCTTTCCTTTAAGTAAAGCTAGGTCACAATCCTTATCATAGTATATTTTAGCCATAATTTATGCCCCCTTCATTTATTTTTAATAGTATCAGGATATTCTACGCCCTCTGGTTTGAGCCTTGGGCTGGTTTTCCTTCACCGGCAGTGAGCCAATACCCCCTCTGGTCATAGCAATACGACCGGTCCTGGCTATCTCCTTGACACCAAAGCCGCGAAGCAGACTGAGCAAGGAGTTAATCTTATCCTCATCACCGGTGACTTCAATTGTTACCGAGCCTGAGGCAACATCCACTATAGTTGCTCGGAATATATCAACAACTTCAATAATTTCACTGCGGGTGGCGGAGGTGGCTTTTACCTTAATCAATGCCAGCTCACGGATAATCAGGTCGTCTCCAGTAATATCGGAGACCTTGACTACATCTACCACCTTGTCCAGCTGTTTTCTCACCTGCTCCACAGTGGTAGTTGCACCGTCAACGACAAAGGTCATGCGGGATAGATTAGGCACCTCGCTATGCCCGACCACAATACTGTCAATATTGAAGCCACGTCTCCTAAAGAGACTTGCCATCCGGTTAAGTACACCGGGTTTATCCTCTACTAAGGCAACTAGGGTATGCTTTGTAGCCATACTGTCTCCTCTCTTCTAGACTCAGATATTGCTAACCGGAAGTTTTGCTGAATCCGAGACGATTTTTAGCTCTTTCTTGGGTTCCTCAAGAACTTGCGCTAAAGTTGCCCCTGGCGTCACCATAGGATAAACATTTTCCTCTGGCTCCACCACAAAATCTATCAAGAAAGGACCTTGATGTGCCATGGCCTGTTCAATAGCTGGAATTACTTCTTCCTTATGTTTAACCCTTAACGCTGGAAGTCCATATGCCTCAGCAATCTTTATAAAGTCGGGACCCTCCAATGGTGAGGCTACATATCGTTTTCCGTAGAACAATTCCTGCCATTGTCTTATCATTCCCAGATAGCCGTTGTTGATGATAGCTATCTTAACCGCTACCCGTTCCTGAACTATGGTGGCTAACTCCTGAATCGTCATTTGAAAGCTACCATCACCATCCACACACCAAACAGCATTATCTGGCAAGCCAGCCTTAACTCCCATAGCTGCCGGGAGCCCAAATCCCATAGTTCCTAGCCCACCTGATGAGATTAGACTATTGGGCTTATTATACCGGTAGTGCTGGGCTGCCCACATCTGGTTCTGTCCTACCCCGGTAACAATAATTGCCTCACCCTGCGTTACCTCATATATTTTTTGAACGACAAACTGTGGCAGGAGCCCCTCACTATCTCTGATAGTTGTTGATGGATGTTCCCTTCGCCAATTATCAAGCTGCTTAACCCAGTCAACGTGCTCGATGGGAGTAACCAGTTTATTTAATGCGCTTAGAACCATCTTCACATCACCAACTATGGGTACGTCCACACGAACATTCTTGCCGATTTCAGCCGGGTCAATATCAATATGAATAATGTGGGCATGCGGAGCAAAACCGTTTACCTTACTTGTAGCTCTATCATCAAACCTCATCCCGATAGCGATAATAAGGTCAGCAGCATCAACCGCCATATTAGCATAAGCCATACCATGCATACCCAGCATGCCATAAGATAAGACATGAGACTCAGGGAAACATCCAATGCCTAATAGCGTAGAAACCACTGGTATTTGTGCTGTCTCAGCCAGTTGCTCAAGTTCGGCACACGCCCTAGAGATAATTATCCCCCTACCGGCGATAATAAGTGGTTTTTTAGCTTCATTTATAAGCTTGACTGCTTTCTTAACCTGTGCCGGGTGTCCCTGGAGCGTTGGCTTATAGCCGGGTAAATTCACCTGGCTGGGGTAGTGAAATTCGGCCTGGTCAATAAAAACATCTCGCGGTACGTCAATGAGTATCGGTCCGGGTCTGCCGCTC
Organism: Dehalococcoidales bacterium; assembly: GCA_035529875.1. Lineage (GTDB taxonomy): Bacteria > Chloroflexota > Dehalococcoidia > Dehalococcoidales > DATKVW01 > DATKVW01. The sequence continues at coordinate 12,723 of DATKVW010000053.1, forward strand.
CGTGCCAGATAGAACGCCTCTTTAACTACCCTGGCTACTGAACCTACGTCAAGGACAAGGTAGTTATGTTTGGTAATAGGCAAAGTAATACCGGTAATATCTATTTCCTGAAAGGCGTCCTTGCCGATAAAGGGCCTGGCTACCTGACCGGTTATCGCTACTACCGGAGATGAATCAAGGTAAGCGTTAGCAATCCCGGTTACCAAATTGGTTGCCCCGGGCCCGGAGGTAGCCAGGCATACTCCCACCTTCCCCGTGGCTCTGGCATAACCATCAGCAGCATGGGCTGCCCCCTGCTCATGGCGCACCAGAATATGGCGGAGCTGAGGATATTGGGGTAGGGTATCGTATAGGGGTAAGACAGCTCCACCGGGGAAACCAAAAATAACCTCCACTCCCTCGGCTACTAAACTCTCACATAAAATCTGCGCACCGGTCAACTTCATAGTAGTTCCCCCTTCATCGGCTAAACACTGCTCCCGTACTAGCCGAAGATACCTCCTCAGCGTAACGCCTGAGATAACCTGTTTTTATTCTTGGCTCAAACTCGCTTAGACGAGCCAAACGGTCAGAAATTTCTTCATCAGTGAGCTCTACCTCAAGCTTATAGCTTGGGATATCAATCTTAATTATATCACCATCTCTCAAGGCGGCAATGGGTCCCCGGCTGGCTGCCTCGGGAGAGATATGCCCGATAGCCGCACCACGACTTCCCCCAGAAAAACGCCCGTCGGTAATAAGAGCGACTTCTTTATCCATGCCCATACCGCTCAATATAGAAGTCGGAGTAAGCATCTCTCTCATTCCCGGCCCCCCCTTGGGACCTTCATAACGAATAACTATTACTTCGCCCGACTTTATGCTGCCACTCATAATAGCTTCCGTAGCTTCTTCTTCGGAGTCAAAAACCCTGGCGGCACCTCTATGCACCAGCATTTCAGGAGCCACTGCTGACCTCTTGACCACTGCCCCATCGGGAGCTAGATTGCCAAAAAGAATAGCAATACCACCAGTGGTTGAATAAGGGTTATCTATGGAATGGATTACCTCTCTATCCACAAATCGATCATCAGCAATGACCTCTCCCATAGACTTGCCTGATACTGTTTTTGCTTTCAGGTTCAATAATCCCCGCAACTCCTTCGTTACAGCGATTATGCCCCCAGCACGGTCTAAATCCTCGATGAAATGTTCACCAGCCGGGCGCAACCGGCACAAAGTAGCGGTATGCTCACTTATTTCATTTAATCGCTGGAGAGGAAAAACAATCCCTGCCTCACGAGCTATCGCCATAATATGCAATACTGAATTAGAACTGCCACCTAACGCCATATCAACGGTGAAGGCATTATGAATGGAATCTTCATTTATAATATCTCGAGGACAGACATTACCAGCTAAAAGCTGCATAACCTGTTCTCCTGCTTTCTTGGCTAGCTGTACCCGCCGTGCATCAATAGCCGGGATAGTACCGTTACCCGGCAACCCCATTCCCAGTGCTTCAGTCAGACAGTTCATAGTATTGGCGGTGAACATGCCAGCACAGCTACCACAACCAGGGCAACTAACCGCCTCTAATTTTTCCAGTTCCGCCTCGCTCATCTGACCACGAGCTGTTTTCCCCACCGCCTCAAAGACCGAAATAAGGTCAACACGCTTAATTCCATCTTTATCATCGAAATGCCCGGCTAGCATCGGGCCACCGCTAACAAAGATAGCCGGTAGGTTTAGCCTGGCTGCTGCCATAAGCATCCCCGGGATTATCTTGTCACAATTAGGAATAAAGACCAAAGCATCAAAGGCATGAGCTGTAACCACTACTTCTGCTGAATCGGCTATTAGTTCACGACTGGGCAAGCTATACTTCATTCCCGGATGGTTCATGGCAATGCCATCACATATGGCGATAGTGTTAACTTCAAAAGGAACGCCTCCGCCACTTCGCACCCCTGCCTTAACTGCCGCAGCAATATCTCGGAGATGTATATGCCCCGGAACAATCTCACTAAAGCTATTGATAATACCTATAAAAGGTTTATCCATTTCGGCATGTGTACAACCGACAGCGTGTAATAGAGACCGGTGTGGGGCTCGTTCTATACCCTTTTTAATAACATCACTTCTCATATCTTTAACATCCTTACTTTGTATATAATTAAAAAGCCGCCCCTTGTGGGGACGGCCCCTGCCTGGAGACGGACCCACTCACCGCTTCCGTATATTCACAATAAGCAACAAAATGTTATCTATGTTCATATTATGCATAACTTAGCATAGTTTATATTTATTGTCAACCATAAAAGTAGCAGGTCAGGAAAATCAGCTTTCCATCTCGGCTATCTTATCCACTCGACGCTGGTGTCTTCCACCTTCAAACTCAGCGGCAAGAAAGGCAGTTACAATATCACGCACTGTGTTTTGTTCTTCTTCGGCACTTAAGCAGAGGATATTGGCATTATTGTGCTGGCGAGCCCGGCAAGCACTGAAAGCACTATGGCACAGAGCAGCCCGTATCCCTTTAACCTTATTAGCAGCAATACTCATTCCAATGCCGGTACTACAAATCAAGATACCGTAGGTAAATTCACCTCTGGCTACTACTTCAGCCACTTTTTGGGCGATATCAGGATAGTCTACGGAATCGGTAGTATAGCTGCCGAAG